>DATENS010000103.1:0-25641 GCA_035274925.1 Pyrinomonadaceae bacterium
TACTGAAACCATCGATCAACCCCGCCCGCGCGCGATTTCCCTCCGTTGGATCATCAACGCGCGTGAAGACTTAGTGTGGTTTGTGGGATCTGTGGCATCGAGCTATGCGCTGCTGATTTTGTATGTCACCGGTGTCTTGCCGCTGATTCCCATGGTGGCCGGTTGGGCGATTCTGATCGACGCGCCGCACGTCTTTGGCACTTTCTCGCGCACCTATTTTGATCGGTCTGAATGGAAGACACGCAAGCGACTGATGCTGGGCTCGCTTCTGTTTTTTGTCATTGGCCCGGTGATGGTTCTGGCCGGCGCGGGCTTTACTTTCTTTTTCATCGCCGCACTTTGGGCCTACTACCATCTGGTAAAGCAGCACTATGGCTTCATGGTCCTCTACAAAAAGAAGAACAACGATTTGGCGCCCATTGATAATGCGCTCGATCGCCTGTTGCTGCTGTTTGCGTTCAATTATCCATTTGTTGCGTTTATCGCCGGCGATCCCACGGCGATGGCCCGCGTGCCGGCTCTGCTGCGCAGCGGAGTGAACATCGTGGCCCTCGTGTTACTGGTGGGCACAATAGTGCTGGCAATTGGTTGGGTGGGGAGACAGGTCCAACGTGCAATCACGCGCGAACCGCTGAATGTTCCGAAGTACCTGCTGCTGGCCGCGGCGATCCCAATGCACTGGATCGCTTTGCTGACGCCGATGCCGGCCAAGCCCATCGCGCTCGTGGCCATTCTAACCATCTATCACAACCTGCAATATCACCGGCTCATCTGGTTTCATAATCAGAAGTACGCTGGCACGGGAGTCCCGCCCGCAGCTCACGCGCAAGATGCGCGTGCCACTTATGGCCCGGCCGCTTTTATCAGTCGTCGGCTAATCTTCTACATCCTCTTTGGCATCGTCTTCGGAATTATTTACCAGGGCCCACGGCAATACCTCGGCTATTTGAATCTGCACACAGGCGACTCACCTGCTGCACTATCAACGCCCATCCAACTAGGCATAGCCTTCTTATGGGGCTACGCCTTCATTCATTACTATCTCGATTCGAAGATTTGGCGCGTGCGAAGAGATCCTTCGGTAGGTAAAGCTCTGAATATGTGAGGTCAGAACCACCTGCGGCAGCGGGTGGTTTAATTATCGCCGGCGTTTCAATTACGACTTGAGATCAATCAGCCTTTACCGCAGGCGGTTCTGACTTCTTCTTCCGCTTGAATTTGGCAGGCGCGGGTTTCTTTTCGAGCGTCTCGTCCACCTGGCAGAACTGGGTAATCACCTCGACAAATTTTTCCGGCTGTTCAGCGGGCGGCAGGTGACCGCAGTTGCGAAACACGATCAGTCGAGCGCCGGCGATTGCTTCACGCAAGCGTATCCCGTCGCTGAGAGGAATATGCCGATCGTTTTCACCCCAGATGATTAAGGTGGGCCGATGAATGTGGTCAGCTTCGCGCGTAATGCGGTCCGCGCTCCACCGCCGAATTGTGCGCAGCATCGCGCGGTGCGAGTCAGCAGCGGCGAGCAAGTGGTGACGAGCGGCGAGTTTGTGCTCGTCCAACGGCTTACCACTGCGGCGATACGTATCTTCCATTCGCTTGCGCAAGACATATCGCGAACCCAAGAACAGCGGCGTGACGACATCGCCCACCAGCGGCAATTGCGCGATGCGCGGCAGCAACTTGCTCATCGCATCGTTGTTGCTCACGGCGCCTACCAGAACCAGACGCGACACACGTTCGGGATAGTCGAGCGCAATCGTGGCCGCGACTGCGCCGCCATACGAAGCTCCGATGATCGTGGCTTCGTCAATCTCGAGCCGGTTCATCAAACTGACGACGGCGTAGGCTTGTGAATCAATCGTGTAACGGCCATCAGCAGGCTTGTCCGAATAGCCATAACCCGGCAGGTCGAGCGCAATGACCCGAAATCCCGCGGCCGCCAGTGGCAGAAACACATCGCTCCAAATCAATGTGGAAGAGATAAAGCCATGAATCAGAATGAGGGTGGGCGCGTGCTCTTCTCCGGCATCCTGATAATGAATGCGAACGCCGCCGACGCGCGTAAACCACGAATGTTCGGGGTGGGGGATGAGATCGATGCTGTCCGGCCAACTCACCGCGCGTGGCCGGGTCAAAAGTTTGGTGGCCACGGCGCCCGCCACAATCCCGGAAAGCCCGGCAACAAGGTAACGTTTCTTCATCGGGTAGGCGAATCTTAGCAAGTGAGCGGCAGAGATAAAAGAGAAGCGAAGCTATTCAGAGGCTAACGAGATTGTGATTTCTTCTCATTCACACCTCGCTTCAGCGAGGTGACCAGGGAGGATTAACGGCCCGAAACCGTTTCAACCGTTTTCCTCAAAAAGCCGTTAGAACGGCTGCAAGAACTGATGCGGTGCTCGATCACCTCGCTGAAGCGAGGTGCGAATGAGAAAGGATACAATCAGGGCTCGACCCCTATCATGGTTCCCCCGCAATTACCACACTTGGGTGAACGCTCGCCTCAGATCGAGAGAACTCACCCACCGCCATCAATTTTCCACTCGCATCTCGCAACCGCACCGGCTGTTCATCTTCCCAGGATGAAGAGACTGTCTCTTCAATTCTAAGATCGATTCCATGGCGGGCGCGATTCGCCTCTTCATCAGTCAATTGAATTGCCGGAAGATGCGACAGAAGTTCGTCCGGTGAAATCAGTACCTGAGGCAGCGCTTCGCTCTTAACCAATTCGCCGAGACGCTCAAGCGTGATCGCCTGTTCAATCTTGTACGTGCCGGCGCGGGTACGGCGTAACTCCGTGAGGTGCGCGCCAACGCCCAAACGCTTGCCCAGGTCTTCTGCCAGTGTGCGAATGTAGGTGCCGGCTGAGCAAACCACACGGACTGGCAGATCGACCGTGCCATCTTCTTCCAGAGTTGGATCGGCGGAAGACAGTGCTTCAAACTCCAGGATGTTGACGGTAACTGGCTCTCTTTCAATGTTCTCTCCGGAGCGAGCTAATTTGTAAAGTCTTCGGCCGCCAACTTTCTTCGCCGAATACATGGGCGGCATTTGTGAAATCTCTCCGCGCAGTGATGCGATTGCAGTTTCGATTTCTTCTTTGTGAAAACTTTGCGGGCTTTGCGTCGTTGCGTGAAATTCGGATGGAAGTTGGGCGCCAGTTAGATCTCCGGTGTCGGTGGCATAACCGAAGCGTATGACCGCCTGGTATTCCTTCTCAGCATCAGTCAGAAATTGCGCGAGCCGCGTCGCCCGTCCCACCAACACAACCAGCACGCCTGTGGCAAACGGATCGAGCGTGCCGGTGTGGCCGACTCTGCGCTCGCCAATGATGCTGCGCACGCGCGCGACCACGTCGTGCGACGTCCAATCCGCGGGTTTATCGATGACGAGCGCGCCCTGCATGAAAGCCATTCTAGATTGACGCTCGCCGATTGGCGATTGCGCTTTGGAAAAACCACTATTGAGACTATAAACATTGGTTCTTGAGCAACCTCGCGGACGTTTCGAATGCGAAGAAACAGAGCAAAGAGAAACACCGAGACCGAAGCCGAGCCCGGTCCTCTAGATCCTGCCAAGGCCCGTGAGCGCGTGTTTCAGCGTGCCGGTAAATTGCTGGCCGCCAAACAACGCACCGTTGAAGAGTTGCGCGAGCGGTTGCTCGAGGGCCGCGGAGCGACACCGCAAATCGTCGACACGGTCATAGATCGATTGCGCGAGTACGGTTATCTCGACGACGCGCGCTTTGCTCAGAGCTATGCGTCACTGCGTGTTCAGCAAAGGCCGATTGGCCGGCAGCGCCTGCAGCGGGATTTATGGCTTAAGAAAGTTGATAAGAAAACTGCGGACGAAGCTCTCGATCAGGTTTTCGAGCAGACACCGGAAGCTGAGCTGATTGATCGCGCGATTGCTAAACGGATCCGCCTGCGCGGCAAGCCGAAGACACGTGAAGATGCGAAAAAACTTTTCGACCATCTGCTGCGCCAGGGATTTGCGTTTGAGTTGGTGAGCGAGAAAGCGCGCGCGATCGCGAAGGGTGAGGCGGACGAGACAGGGGACTAGCCCGACCGTATGTGGGGCTCATGAGAACCGAGCCCTTGCTGACGCGCGGGCCAATGCCCCGAACTCAGGTGCTGCCTTATTTTTCGATCCAGACGACTGGAACTGGAGAACGTAACTGAGCGGCGTCTGACTTGGAAGCCAGCGAAGTGGTATCGCCCGATTCCGTATTTACCAGCAAAAGCGTGGCGGGCTCATCTCCGACGACCATGAGCCTGGTGGAAGAATTAATCAGCATTCGAGCAGCCGGTGAGAATGACTGGCCGATGTGACCTCCCTTTAGTCGCTGCCAGTTGGTGGGATTGAGTGAAAACAAGTCGCTGCTATCGCGCGAGTTCTCTTCGAGAAAGAACGGGAAACAGCTCTGCGCCGCAAAGCCGAGAAAGCGACAACCGGCACACGGCCCTGAAGTAGGGTTGGCGGTCTTGAGATTCTCGAGGCTTTTGGCAATGAGAATTTGTCCTTCCGAAGATCGCAGAAATGCTGTGCCCGTTTTGCAGACTCCTTCCACCGACCACTTCTTTTCAGTGTCCACCAGCTTCACTGAGTCACTCACCGTGGCCAGCGTGGTGGTATTGGGCTTTGTATCAGGGGCTAGTTTTTGTGACGGCCCAAATCGGACAAAGATCAGCTTGTCAGGCGCCACCCAATGAGCGCACCCGACATCGACGTGCGGAGGGAACGTGGTCTGATTGGCGGCGCCACTGTTCGCCCGAACATCTTCCCATAAGAGTTTCGCCTGGCCGTTAAGGTCAGAGGCGTAGAGTTCAATTGAGCGTGCGCCGCGTTGCTTATAACTAAAACGCTTGCTGTCGGGCGACCAGGCGAGACAGAAGCTCTGGCCTTTGATTAACGGTTTGACTTCGTTGCTTCTTAAATCGCGCAGCACAATTTCGTCTTTGGTTGCGTAGATGAGCTGCGTTTGATCCGGATTGGCGGCGGCCTCGAAAACGCCGGACGTTATTTTCGTATGAGTGAATGTGTCGTTTGGTCCGGCAGTTACCTCAACCAGGTCTTTCTCCGACGCACTTTCGCCGGAAAGAAAGATCACGCGGCCCTTGAATTTTGGTCCCGCCGGCACGGTCTTTTCAGAGCACGCAGTGCTCAGCAGACCGCAGACGATGATTAGGCTGAAAATTTGGAGATGGAGTCTCTGCACCGGTTCCTGGTCCTTGGCCAGAAGTATCGTCTCGTGCCACGAATCGATCAAGTAGAAGCGGTGCACTAGCCCGACCGTCAGGGAGGGCTCAGGGGAAACGAGCCCTTGCTGACGCGCGGGCTGATGGCATGCGGAGTCCGCAGAGGTCCCCACAGCGGTGCGCCGAGATTAACTTCGTGGCCTCGGCGATATCCTCTCCGTCCTCTGCGGTTAATTCCTCGCCATGCTAAACTTTTGAGTTCATGCTGACTGGTAACGAAATTCGCGAAAAATTCCTGGCCTACTTTGAGCGGCAGGGCCATACCCGTGTGCGCTCCAGCCCGCTGCTCCCGGCCAATGACCCGACGTTGCTCTTCACCAATGCCGGCATGAACCAGTTTAAGGATGTATTTCTCGGTCTGAAAAAGCGTGATTACGTGCGCGCCTGCTCGTCGCAGAAGTGCGTGCGCGCCGGCGGTAAGCACAACGATCTCGACGAAGTCGGCAAGACTGCCCGGCACCAGACGTTTTTCGAGATGTTGGGGAATTTTTCCTTCGGCGATTATTTCAAGGAAGACGCAATCAAGTATGCGTGGGATCTGTTGGTGAATGAGTTCAAGCTCGATCCGGCACGCATGTGGTTTTCCGTTTACGAAGGCGATAGCGAAGTCGGGCCAGACGAAGACGCCGAAAAATTCTGGGAACAGGTAGGCGCGCCGAAAGAAAGAATTCTGCGCTTTGGCCGCAAAGATAATTTCTGGCAAATGGGCGAGACCGGACCGTGCGGACCTTGCAGCGAAGTGCATTACTACATGGGCCCGGAAGCCGGCGACGCTGAGAATTGCGCCGCCAACGTGAACGGACCGGGCGATACCATTACTGAGATTTGGAACCTGGTGTTCATGCAGTTCGATCGCAGTGAAGAGGCGCCGGGCCAATACAAACTGACGCCGCTGCCCGCTCCTTCGGTCGATACCGGCATGGGTCTGGAGCGGCTTTCGGTTGTACTGCAAGGCGTAAAGACGAATTACGAAACGGATTTTTTCCGGTCGATTATCGACTTCATTGCCAAGCTCTCCGGCCGCCATTACGAAGCCGAGACCTCGGAAGGTTTTGCCATGCGCGTCATCGCCGATCATGCGCGTGCAACTGCGTTCTCGATTGCGGACGGGATTCTGCCGGCAAATGAAGGCCGCAATTACGTGCTGCGCAAGATCATGCGGCGAGGAATTTACCAGGGCCGGCACACATTGGGTCTTGATGGATTGTTCTTTCATAAAGTGACTAACTTCGTCGTGGATCAAATGGGCGAACCGTATCCGGAACTCATGACCCATCGCGATTTCATCGACAAGATGGTGCGGCTGGAAGAAGAGAGATTCGGATCGACACTGACGGTGGGGTTACAAAAGCTCGATGAGCTGTTTGTAAAGACGAAGGGTGGCAGGCCCGAGTATCACGATCTGGCTAAGCTCTACGACACGTTTGGAACGCCGCGCGATCTAATTCGCGTCAGCCTGGAAGAACGAGGCGTGCAAGTTAGCGAGGAAGAGTTTGTCGCCGCTTTTGATGAGGCGCTTCAAGACCTGCAGCAGTCGAGCACAATCGGCAAGACTGAACAGAAGACCAAAACCAAACCCATCTACGCGGATCTCGCCAGTCGAATCCAGTCGCTGTTTCGTGGTTACGAAACCACGCATGTTGATGATGCCAAGGTGCTGGCAATTATTCGCGGCGACGAGGAAGTTTCGGAATTGAAGGAAGGCGAAGATGGCGGTGTCATTCTCGATCAGACTCCCTACTACGCTGAAAGCGGCGGTCAGGTCGGCGATGTTGGAACGATTGTGAAAACGTCGGCCCACGACAACGATGTCGCAGGCATTGCCCGCGTGGCCGACACTTATTCACCGGTCCAGGGCCTCATCATTCACAAGGTAAGAATTGAACAGGGCGCAATCAAAGTCGGCGATACAGTCACCGCCGAAGTTGATGTGGTCACGCGCGACGCCACGCGGCGCAACCATACCGCCACGCACCTGGTGCACGCCGCACTGCGCGAAGTGCTGGGCGCGCATGTGAAACAGGCAGGCTCGGTCGTCGCTCCAAACTACCTGCGCTTCGACTTTAATCATTATCAGCCGATGACCGAAGAGGAAGTTAAGGAAGTCGAGCGGCTGGTGAATGAGCAAATTCTGCGCAACGTCAAAGTTGATACCGAGGTCATGCCGGTCGAAGACGCGATTCGCGGCGGCGCCATGGCCCTGTTTGGTGAAAAGTATGCGGGCATGATGCGCGTGCTGACCGTGCCGGGATTCTCAAAAGAGCTTTGCGGCGGCACACACGTGCGCGCCACCGGCGACATCGGCGTCTTCAAAATCACCAGTGATGAATCGATAGCCTCCGGCGTGCGACGCATTCGCGCGATCACCGGCCGCGACGCCTACGAGCGTTTTCGCGAAGATGAAAAGTTGATCGAAGAGGCTGCGGCGAACTTGCGTACGTCGCGCGCTGAACTGGCCAACGTCATCGGCAAGTTACAAGATGAATTAAAAAAGGCACGGCGCGAAGCGGATGAGCTGCGCTTAAAGATTGCGACCGGCACCGCCGGTCAAACAGGATCAAATGGCGACGAAGCGCGCGAAGTTGCGGGCGTGCGCGTGCTCGCCAAAGAAGCCAGCGGCCTCGACGCGGCCGGCATGCGTCAACTCTCGGATACATTGCTAGCTCGCATAAAGTCAGGCGTTGTCGTGCTTGGGCGGACCAATGACGGCAAGGTTTCGCTCATCGTGCGCACCTCGGACGATCTCACAAAGAAGGTGCCGGCGGGACAGGTCATCAAAGAACTCGCTCCCATAATCGGAGGCCGTGGTGGTGGCAAGGCCGACATGGCCGAAGGCGGCGGCAGCCAACCTGAAAAGCTCGGCGAAGCTCTTCAGGCGAGTTATGGTGTGATTGAAAAGCTGCTGAGCTAGAAGTCAGAACCATCAAGCGGTAGCGACCGGGTCCATGGCGCTGAAGAATAGACGTGGCAGCAGCGGGAACCCTGTCGCTGACGCTCCCGGTTCTGCGGGCTTTGTTAGTCTTCAAATCCAAGGCCAAGGCAAAAGCCCAATAAGGTCTATCAATGAGAAGGGATCTCGGGGCGATAGCGGGGCAGGAGCTTCGGGTTTAAAAACATCCGGCGTCCGCACATGCTCGGGCCGTACGCCAATCCCAATGAGCCGGGCTGGGATCCTACGCAGCAACGGAAACTTCTTAAAGAGTCTTAGCACGAGCGGTGGCCGGATGGATTGACGGCTGGTCAGTGCCGCGCTCAGCACGCGGTTTTGGATCTGCACCTGCGCCCATTGCGTCACGCGCGTGGGAAATTCGCGGCGCCATTGGACCTTTTGCAAGTGGCTCGGCGAAACATAATTCTGTGAAAGCGGCCGCGCTAGAAGGTTCGCGGTCGCGACCGCGTCCTGGATCGCGAGATTAATTCCCACGCCGCCCACGGGAGACATAGCATGCGCGGCGTCGCCGATGCAGAGTAAGCCGGGCCGGTACCACTTGCGCAGTCGATCGACGAGTACGGTTAGCAGCTTGATCTGGTCCCAATCAGTTAACTCGTGAACACGATTGCGTAGAAACGATGCGATCGAGGCGATGTCCTCGCGAAAGGCTTCCATGCCTCGCTGTTTGATTTCTTCGAGAGCCCCTTTGCGAATCACGAAGGCGCACTGCCAGTACGAGTCACGGTTTAGCATCACCAGAATTTTGCCTGTGGCGAAACGTCCCATCACCTGTCCGGGATCACTCGATTGGCGCGAAAGCCGAAACCAGAGCACATCGATTGGCGCACCCAGACTCTCGATCTGAAGACCCGCGCGTTCTCTCACCACAGACTTTCTTCCGTCACATCCGACGACCAGGGTCGCGCGAATCTCAATCTCTCCTTGCGGGGTTGTCGCGCGCACTCCGGCAATCTGATTACCCCCCTCGATTAGATCGGTAACCTCCGCTTCCATGATCAAACGAAACGCCGGGTAGCGCTCGGCTTCGTCTTTAATAAAATCGAGAAAGTCCCACTGCGGCATGAAAGCGAGAAACTTACAGTGGGTCGGAAGATGAGTCAGATCCGCGAGCGGGATCATCTCATCACCGATTTGGCCGGCGAACTCACGGATCTCCTGATGAGGACGTTTCAAAAAGTCTTCGAGCACTCCCAGCTCGTACATAACTTCGAGTGTCGAAGGATGAATTGTGTCGCCGCGAAAGTCGCGCAGGAAGTCGGCATGCTTTTCCAGCACGACGACATCGATTCCGGCCCGCGCCAGCAGATAGCCGAGCATGATGCCCGCAGGGCCGCCGCCGGCAATGCAGCAACGGGTTTCTATTTTTGCCTGGTCATCAACAGACATAGGACGCCGAAGGGAACCACAATAATTACTTCACGAAGAGAGGCCCGCTGCGGCCAGGGATAGCCGAACACTTCAAAACGAAATGGAGAAATCAATCGGTAAACGTGAAGTCCGCCGATTGCCAGATGCAGAACTCCGGACGACAAAGCCGCGAACCAACGCAATCCAACTCGGGCAATCGCCGCAAGGTTAACGAGGATTAGGACGCTGTAAACAAGCAGCGAAATCATACTGTCCCATCGCGTGAACCCCCAGCTTCCGACGACGAAACTGCTCCCCGTCTCAAGGCGATAATAGTGGCATGACCAGTGCGGCATCCAGGAACAAGCCGCCAAACCAAAGAACAGCATCCGCCAGGAATTGCTAACGCTGGTAATCATGGGCTGAAAAACTACGCAAAACTATCAAATTCCTGCGTCCACGTGTATGATTTCGACGCTTTTCAACCCCTTTCGCTTAAAATTCTGAAGGAGCCTACGCATGTTACGAACTATTTTTCTGATTGCTTCCCTGGCTTTTGCGGTGGTCTTGATCGGCTGTTCCACGACAGTAACGACTAACGAAAATAAGGCGACCGGTACCGACAAGCCGGCCAGCTCAACTACATCAACCCCAGCCACGACCACTGCCTCGTCCACAGGCGACAAGATCGGCGTCCCTGAGTGCGACGATTTTATCGCGAAGTACGACGAGTGCGTGTCTAACAAGGTGCCGGAGATGGCGCGCGCGCAATACAAGTCCGCGATCCAACAATGGAAGACATCCTGGAAGCAACTGGCTGAAAATCCACAGACCAAGGGCACGCTGGCGTCGGCATGCAAGCAGGCTGCGGAACAGCAAAACGCTGCGCTGAAATCATTTGGCTGTACCTTCTAGCCGAAAACAAACCAACTTCCTAAACGGCCCCAGGGGTGCGCTGCGTCGCGCCTCTGGGCCATAATATTTTCACGGCTAACGCCTCGGCTGTGAGCAACCCGCCCCACAGGTTGACAGTCTTAGTAGTTGCGTCGATATTCTTTCCAGCTTTCTAACCGAAACGGCAGGAACCACACTATGAAAACCACATTTGCTCGTTCTATCGCGGTCGCACTCCTCGCTCTCTTTTTCGCGCAATCGTCTTTCGCGACTTGCGGTGGCGGAGGTGGCGGCGGCGGGGGTGGCATGTCCAACAATACCGGCGGTGGGGGCGGCGGCACCATGACCGTTTACAACGTGCCATGGAAAGTTCGCAAAGCGACGGACAAGCCCGCAGAGGGGTTGATTCTTTATTGGTTTCCTTCCTCGCAGAACGAGATGCGCAGCTCGAGCCTGCGCGAATCGCGCATCCTCTCGCTCTACGCGGCGCAATGTGTTTCGATGGAACTCGCTGACGGCAATACGCCTCACGCGCAGGAGCTGGTGGGCGACTCGAAACTGCCCATCGCGGCACTGGCCAAACCGGACGGCTCGTTGGTCGGCAAGGTCGAGAATACCAACGGCAAACTGAAAATTGCAGATGTCGAAAAGCTCGTCCAAACCGAAATGAAGCAGCGCGAGAGCGGGGTCGACGCGCTAATGACTGATGCGGCCGCGAAAGTGAAATCCGGTGACAATGACGGCGCGATCAAGACCTACAAAGAGGTCGTCGAACAAAAGTGCCTGTTTCCGAAAAAGGCTAAGGACGCACAGAAGCAATTGAAGAGCCTGGGCGTAGCTGATGTCGGCAGCGTGATTCCGCCCGCCCCGATTTTTGATCGCGCGCAAAGCGCAGCGATCGAGCGCGTCATGCGCCGTGGCCTGATTGCGGAAATGAATGCGCGTTATGTTTTGGCCGGAAAGTTGTACCACCAGGCGCACCTGATGGATCCCGCCGATCCGACGCCCTTACGCTACACCGGCGAAAATCTGCGCCACAACATCGGTGATTGGAACAAAGCGCGCGCGGTGTTCCAACAGATACTCGACATGCCGGCGGATCCGCTTTCACGCTCGGTCGCGTTTCACGGCCTCGGCAAGATGACCATCCACGACGGCGAATTCAAGAAGGGACTCTCGTTGATGGAACAGTCAATTGCCGAGTATCCGTTAGCCCTGGCTTATCGCAATCTCGCCGTCTACTGGAATTCGGAAGGCGATCCCGCCAAAGGTAACCAGTACACCGAGCAGGCGCTCGCGCTCGATCCCAAAGATCCTTATAACCTGGTGTTTGCGGCGGTATTCATGGCGGCAAATGGACGTAAGCAGGAGGCCCTGAAGATTGCCCGCGAAAACATCAACTTGATGCCGGCTTCTTATAATCTGGCGGCGATCTATGCGCAGAACGGGCAGAAGGAAAAGGCGCTGAGCTTGTTAAGGCGTCACTTCTTCCAATACGAGAGGTATCAAGCGGTGCGCGAAAAAGAGATGATGGAAGCGCGCGTGGACGCGGTCTTTGATTCGATCCGTTTCGATCGCGAGTTTATCGCCTTGACGCATGGCGCGGACGGCAAGCTTCCCGTTCCCATGAAAGGCATGCCCGCGACGCAGGCCGGCCCGAATCGCTGATTACTTCTGGAATTTGGAATTTGGACTTTGGAATTTGGAGTGCGCTGACAAGTCAGCGCACTCCAGAGCTATTTCCGCTTCGCAAAGAATTCTTCCGCTGCCGCATTCGTTTCCGCATCAGTCTGTTCTTTCAATTGCTGATTGATGCCCCACACGTGTCCGAATGGATCGACGATCTGACCGTAACGCGCGCCCCAGAACATGTCCGCCAACGGCATGATGACCTTTGCGCCGCGCGCCACTGCGCGCTCGACAACGCCATCGGCATCGTCGGTTTCCAGAGTGATCCGCACGCAACTGCCGCCGAGCGTCTGCGGCGTCTTGCACGTTCCGCCTTCCTCAGCCGTGAATTCGTCGCTGATGAAAAATTTATGGCCGTCGAGCTCAAGCTCGCCGTGCATCAGCCGCTTCCCATCCCTGGCCGGCATGTTGTGACCTTCGGTAGCGGCAAAAACCTCTTTGTAGAATTTCAGAGCAGCCAAGCCGTCGCTGACAATTAAGTGGGGAATGAATTGATCTTCGCGGCTCATAATTTTAGTCCCAACTCGGCATCGTCCTAGTGTAATCCCTCACCAAAAGGGAGTCTGGCGGGCCTGTCTCGCATAAACCGAATCTTATAGTCGCCTCCATAAGGCGAGCGAAAGGGGCGGGTGCCGGGCACGAAAGTGTGAATGTTTGCTTCGCGATCGAAAAACCACATGCCATTGAGCTTAACCCGGCGCGCCCTCGTCAGGGCAGCCATTCTCTTGACGCTCCACACATAGAAACTGTCGCGCTGTTTACTGTTGAGATTTTGTAACTCAACCGTCCCATCACGAATTAACACCTTCTTTTCGTCGTTAATAACACGTCCCGCCAACTTCACCCTACCGATATAAAGATTCATCTCGGAGGAATTATTGCTCGCAGTCAGCTGGTAAATCCCATCGCGAAGAATTTCGAACTCCGCGTTTGCTGACGCTAGAGTAATGACCGGCCGCGCCGCTCTTTCCTTTTCGCCGTATGTAAAAAAGACAAGTGCCGAGCCGCGCAGGACCTTAATTGCCGCATCGCCGTCCGGCCTGACTCCGTAAATAATTTCTGTGTTGCTGGCCAGAAACAACGCGCACGTCCCGTATAACTGGATATGTGCCCGGCCATCAGCATCGGTCTTTACCCCGTCGCCGTACTTTAATTCACCCTGTTCAATCAGAGGCGTCCAGTCCGAGCCTTCACTTCTAACAAACACCCCGGGTTGCACGAAGGTCACATACCCACCTAAGGCCGACACGGTGTGATTTTCACGCGCCTGCCGGTCTTCAGTGTCGTATTCGATATTCAAATAGCTGCGCTTATTTTCCTGGAGCGTTTTATACCACCTGGTATTCTTCAAAGTGTTATTTAGTTCGACCATAATCTTAGCGCGGTCCTGGCTCCATAGATCGAACGCGTCCATTTCTTTCGCATCGATTTTCCCCAGAGTAGTGACTCCGTGGCGAAATTCCGCGGACGTTTCTTTTCCAATGCGTTGACCCGCAAAATAAGCTCGGCCTCTGGGAATTCTCAACTGGGTGGCGCCATCAGCTTTTACCTCGAACCGGTAAATCCCGCCCGCCACGATGCTGAACTGGTTTTGCGGAAACTTCACCGTCACCGGATCAAAAAAAAGGGAGAAAGCGTAGTCAGCATCAAATCGGGCGGTGTGGAATTGATTCATCTGGGAGATTTCAATAATCGCCGTGCCCTGCGTAATTCTGAGATCGAGATTGTTTGGCGCCAAATCCACAAACACCAGCCGCGTGTTGGCCGAAAGCCGCAGATAATATCCGGGATTAAGCAGAACCTCCGCGCGTCCGTCTTGACCAGTCTCGATCGCATCGCCGTTTTTTAGTTCCTGCATTGCCAGGACCGCCTGAGGTGGCGCGTCCTGAGTGAGAAGACTTACCTCTCCCTCAGCAATGTTGACCACGCCACCTTCAGTTAGAAACCCTTCCAGGCTAATGCGGGTTTCCTGCGCTTGTGGCTGTTTTTGATTCTGAGTAAAAGCAGCGGAGATAGCTAATAGTAGAACCAGTGCTGACCCAATTGTTCTCATGAAACTCTTGATCGCATTGTCGAAACTAAAGTGCCGCCGATTATAACGCGCCCGACGTGTGGGAAAAAATCACTCCGCGGTCTTTCAATTGATAGCTAACGGTTAATTTCAACTTCGTTGCCCCTCATGTCGTAATGGACGATCTCGTGCTTGCGTCCCTCCGTACACGACACTTCCCAAACGGTCAATAAATCCTTTCCCGCGAAGGTCCTTGGCTTTCGTTTTATTGAGTAACTGCCAATCGTGCCCGCGGTGTAGCCCAGGCGCTGAAGCGCCTTCTTGCCGAGATCCGGCGCCAGTGCCAGGTTAACCTCGTCAAGATCGAAATACATGTCATCGATCTTGAACTGCCTCGTCCTCACTTCGATTGGTGTTGGGTCGCCCAAATTGGACAAAGCACTCGTGGTCACGCCGTTCAAATCATATTTGTATTGAGTTAGCTCGCCATTCGCTGGAGACTTTGCTTTGAACCACAAATACTTCTCGTAGACCGTCATTTGGATAAGTTTCACTTGTCCACCAAAGGCCTCTTTGATTTGAGGTGCAGCTTCGCGCAGTGTGTCGGCCGAATAAGTGCTGAATTTCGCGGCGCGCGCTGTTTGCGAAAGATCGACACCCAAAACATTTCCTTTTGTGTCAGCTGACGCTGAGGCGCTCTCGCGCGTACCCTCGATCGCGATTGTCCAGCGCACGCTACCTGACTTTGTCATGTTAGCCGCCAGGCTCAGTCCCCGCTCAATCGTCATCTTTTTTACTCTTCCGCCTTCGATCTGCGCGCGCTCGAGGGCAGTCCTGGCTACCGTCGCAGTCGCATCAAGATTGACCTCGTCAAGATCGAACAACGTCGTATCGAGCTTGTTCTCAAGAAGATTCAATTGCACGGGCGCCGGTCCACTGACAATTCCCCTCGAGTACTTGTACAGATCAACGTGCTCAGGCTTTTTTGGATCCTGGGCTTTAAGCGTCGCTGAGTCAGGCTCGATCTCCAGACTCAAAGCCTTGATTGGTCCGCCGCCAAGTTTCTTGCGAAAGGCCTCTACTGCATCCTTAGCCGCTGCGCCTTCGAACATATTTGTCTTGCTGAACATCTTGCAGCCGAACAGCGCGAAAGCACCGAGTCCAGCCGCCAGCGCAGCCGAAAGTAGAACTTTGTTCTGAGGTTGTTTCAGCATGTGGAACCTCCGCTTTGCCAGGGAATAGCGGCGAGGATTGTCGCTCTTTTCGTCAGATCCGGCAATGAGTTTTGAGGCGTTAAAATACGGCAGGAATTTACCAGACCCATTCTTATTGCGATCCGGAGGCTTCGACTATAGAACCACTGACGCATCGCCGTCTTGCGCACGATCTGAGTTTGACGGCGCCCCTTCGGCCAGCGCCCGCTGGCGTGCAAAGTGATCCACGATCTCGCTCGCGGTCTTGCGGCCGACAAAGGGCGCGAGTTCGGCGACGCTGGCCTCGGAGATTTTGTGAATCGATCCGAAATGGCGCAACAAGCGCGTCTTCCTTTTTTCCCCGACGCCGGGAATGGCCGACAATTCCGAAGTGAAATCGCGCAGCTCGCGGCGCTTGCGATGATAAGTGACCGCATAGCGATGCGTCTCGTCCCGGATCATCTGGATTAAGCGCAGCACCAGAGAATAGGAATCGAGATAGATGGGCGTGTCCTCGCGTCCTTTGACCAGAAGATAAGCAACCTGGTTGTGATGGAGCGGCGGCTTGACCACCCCAATCATGGGCACCGCTTCGAGGTCGAGTTCGCGCATCGCTTCAGCGGCGGCGTTTAGCTGTGACTTGCCGCCATCAATCACGATTAGGTCGGGCAAAGGTTTTTGTTCATCGCGAATGCGGCGATAGCGCCGCAGCACCGCTTCGTGCATTGACGCAAAATCGTTCGCGCCTTCGGTCCAGCGAATCTTGAACTTGCGATACTCGTTGCGGTTCATCTTCCCGTTTTCGCATACCACCATGCCCGCCACGTTTTCGGCTCCCTGAATATGCGAAACGTCGAATGATTCGATGCGAGTGGGAAACCGAGGCAGCTCGAGCGTCTCCTGCATTTCCTCTAGCACGCGCTTCATGTCGGGTTTGAGCACGCGAAAGCGCTGCTCGAAGGCGAGCTTCGCGTTCTTCTCAACCAGGTCAATCATGTCGCGCTTTTCACCGCGCTGCGGAGCAAAAATGCGCACGCGCCGGCCCTTGCGTTCGCTGAGCGCCTTTTCCAGAAGTTCGCGATCTGAAAAATCGATCGGCACATGAATCTCACGTGGCATAAATGAAAGCGGGCGCGCATCCGGACGATGAAGGTCAACGCCGGTTGTGGCTTGCGCGTCATTCACGGGCGAGACGCCCGTGCCACCCGCCCTGCTGTAATACTGCGACAAGACCTCGCTGAGAAATTCCGCCGGATTGAAATCTTCTTCCGGCAAGTCTTCCCAGAAGAATTCGCGCCGGCCCACGATGTCTCCTTCACGCATGGTGAAGAGCTGGAGCGCCAGACGCTTGCCTTCGCGATAGTAGCCAAAGATGTCGATGTCACTTTCAGAAGTTGTCGCCATCTTCTGCTGCTCGGAAAGCTTAATGACGGTCTTACGGAGATCGCGGTACTTCGCGGCCAGCTCGTAACGCATTCCTTCGGACGCGTGCATCATGCGCGCTTCAAGTTTGTCGGCGAGTTCCGTGTTGCGCCCTTCCAGCAGCATGCGCACATCGCGCACCGCTTCCTGATATTCTTCCGGCGTGCAGAGACCCTTGACGCAGGGCCCGAGACATCGTTTGATGTGATACTCCAGGCACGGGCGCGGCGCCTTGCCGTCAATTTCGATATCACAGGTGCGCAACTGGAACGTCCGGTTTATTAAGTCAATGGTGCGCCGTGCCATCGCCGCCGGCAGAAACGGACCGAAGTAGAGCGCGCCATCGTTTTGAATACGCCGCGTGATCACGCACTTGGGAAACGGCTCGTTGACGGTTAGCTTCAGATGGGGATAAGACTTGTCGTCTTTCAGTTTGTAGTTGAAATACGGTTGGTGCTTCTTGACCAGCGAGGCTTCGAGGATGAAAGCCTCGACTTCGTTATCGGTGACAATAAATTCAACGTCGGCGATCTGCCGGACTAGTTCATCGGTCTTGATGCCGTAACTGAAATCGCCGGTGCGGCCGGCCTGAAAATATGACCGGACTCGATTGCGCAGGTTCTTGGCCTTGCCGATGTAGATAATCTTGCCGCTGGCGTCTTTGTGTAGATAGACGCCGGGCGTGCGCGGAATTTCTTTGAGTTTTTCGTCAAGCGTCACGTTGTTTAATTTCAGTTAATGCAATTCATTTTAGCCTTGTGATGTTCAAGTAGGAAAACCTCAAGGTCGGGAAGGGGCTCGCCCCCGCGGGATTCGCAGTCCTAAGTTTTGGCGGGGGCAAGCCGCCCTTCCCAACCTTGAGATGATGCCAGTTGACGCGAATGCGCCTGCCTTTAACTATACCCGCTAACAAAGATTTCGACTGTGTCGGCTTCGGCCTGAATGCCGTCGACCACCTGATCGTAGTCCCTGAATATCCCGCGTTCGATACTAAAGTTCGTTTCACCGACTACCAACGATCCGCGGGCGGACAAACTGCCACCGCGATGGTGGCCTTGCAGCGTTTGGGTTTGAAAACCGCGTACGCCGGAAGATTTGGCGCAGACGAATCGGGCGAGTTCGGCCGTGAGTCTCTGGAAAAGGAAAAGGTGAATCTCGATTTTGCCGAGACGATCGCGGGCGCCCACAACCAAGTTGCCTTCATTGTGATCGATGCGCGATCAGGCGAGCGCACCATCATCTGGGATCGCGACGAGCGTCTTTCTTATTCACCAGAGGATGCACCGGTAAAGATTGCCACCCAGGGTCGCGTGCTGCACATTGACGCCCATGACCCACCGGCCTGTGCGGTGATGGCGCAGGCGGCCCGCGCCGCTGGGACGATTGTGACAGCGGACATCGACAACATCTATGAAGGGCTGCTTGATCTGTTACCGCTAATTGATGTGCTGATCACCTCGGCTGAATTCCCACATCGATTGACCGGGATTGACGACGTGCGCGCTTCGCTAATTGAAACGAAGTCTCGCTACGGTTGTCCGATTGTCGGCGCCACGTTAGGCGCGCGCGGAGCTTTGCTTTACGTCGAAGGACAGTTCATTGAATCGTCGCCGTTCCCGGTGCCGGGCGGATGCCGCGATACGACTGGCGCAGGGGACGCGTTTCATGCGGGGTTCATTTACGGAATGGTACGCAGTAAAGATGTAGAAGCGTGCATGAAACTCGGGAATGGGGTGGCTGCCTTGAAGTGCCGGGCCCTCGGTGGACGCGAGGCTTTGCCGGCTGAGCAGGAATTGAAAGAGTTTATAGCCTGAAGTCATCCACAGATTGCGCAGATTTCCAGATAGCGATAAGCAGTGAAACAGTCAAAAGAGGAAGCACTGTCTATGTCCTTGTTAGCTTGTTTTGCTTATCGGTGTAATCTGCGAAATCTGTGGATAGCCCTCGTTCTTCTTATCCCTGTCGTCGCCGACTCCCAAACTCAATATGTAAATCCATTCGTCGGCACCGCCGGCCACGGCCACACTTTCCCCGGGGCGTCGCGTCCGTTTGGGATGGTGCAACTAAGTCCTGACACCCGGCTTACGGGTTGGGACAGTTGTGCCGGTTACCATCATTCCGACGACATCATTTACGGATTCAGTCACACGCATTTGAGTGGTACCGGCATACCGGATTATGCAGACATTCTGTTCATGCCCACGATCGGCGACGTGGCCCTGTCGGCTTTCGTTGACGACCATCCTGATAAGGGCTACGCATCACCGTTTAGCCATAAAGAGGAAACAGCGCGACCTGGCTACTACTCGGTGCGCTTAAAGGATGGAAATATTTTTGCCGAAATGACGGTCACGAATCGCGTCGGTTTCCATCGTTATACTTTCCCGCCCGGCGATCGAGCGAACATCATTCTGGACCTGCAGCATCGAGATCGCGTGTTGGATTCGTCCCTGCGGATCGTCGACGCCACTCACATCGAAGGCTTTCGCCGATCGACCGGCTGGGCCAAAGATCAGATCGTTTATTTTGTGGCCGAGTTTTCCCAGCCCTTCTCCAGCTCCGGAATATCCGAAGATGGAAAACCGGCTATCCCGGCTAAAGACAGACGTGGCACCGACATCAAGGCCTTCTTTACTTTCGATACGCGCAACAAACCTCCCATCCTGGTGAAGGTAGCGCTCTCTTCGGTCAGCATCGATGGCGCGCGGCGCAATCTTGCGGCGGAGTTACCTCATTGGGATTTTGACCGGATCAAGGCGGAGGCCGACCTGTCGTGGAACCGTGAACTCAACCGGATTCAGATCAAAGGCGGCACGGCAGCGCAGCAAACCATCTTCTATACAGCTTTGTATCACGCGATGCTGGCGCCGAATGTCTTCATGGACATTGACGGACAATTTCGCGGGCTCGACTTCAAAACTCACACAGCGCAAGGCTTTACCAATTACACAGTTTTCTCTTTGTGGGACACGTTTCGCGCGGCGCATCCGCTCTACGCGATCATCGATCAAAAGCGCAGCACGGACTTCATACGAACGTTTCTTGCTCAGTATGAACATGGCGGACGTCTCCCGGTTTGGGAGCTGGCCGCCAATGAAACTGACACGATGATTGGTTATCACGCTGTGCCCGTGATCGTGGATGCGGCCATGAAAGGGATTGGCGGATTTGATCGGGGAAAAGCCTTCGCGGCCATGAAGCACAGCGCCGAACTGCGGCGTGACGGGCTCGCCGCTTATGTCGATCACGGCTACATCAGCACGGAAGACGAACGTGAATCAGTATCAAAGACCCTCGAGTATGCCTACGACGATTGGTGCATCGCGCAAATGGCCCGGGCCCTTGGCCGCCAGGATGATTACCGGCTGTTCATACAACGCGGCCAGTTTTACCGGAACGTCTTTGATTCGGAAATCGGATTCATGCGCCCGCGCAGGAATGGCGGCTGGTTGGCGCCGTTCGATCCGCGCGAGGTCAACTCGAACTTTACCGAAGCGAATTCCTGGCAATACACATTTTTTGTGCCGCAGGACATCTCTGGACTGATTGAATTGATGGGCGGAAAATCCAGGTTCGTCCGCAAACTCGACGAGATGTTTTCGGCTGATTCGCGGACTACCGGCCGCGACCAGGCGGACATCACCGGATTGATCGGGCAATACGCGCATGGTAATGAACCCAGCCATCACATGGCCTATCTTTACAACTACGCCGGCCAACCCTGGAAGACACAACACCGTGTACGGCAGATCATGGATGAGTTTTACACCGCAGAGCCGGATGGCTTGATCGGCAACGAAGACTGCGGCCAGATGTCGGCCTGGTATGTTTTCAGCACTGCAGGTCTTTATCCCGTCACACCCGGTCAACCGAGTTACGCGATCGGCACGCCTCTGTTTCCCGAAATTCGTTTTAATCTCGAAAGCGGCCGCTCGTTCACGATTAAGGCGCGCGGAGTTTCGGCAAAGAACTTTTACATTCAGTCCGCGACGCTCAATGGCCGCCCGTATCGCCGTTCCTATCTCCTGCATCGAGACTTGATGGACGGCGGTGAGCTGATCTTTCAAATGGGACCGAGACCGAACCAAAACTGGGGCAACGGGGATTCTGACGCGCCAGTCTCAGCCATTTCCGATAGCCGTTTGGTCGCCGGACCGATTATTGATGCTCCGTCACAAATCTTCCGCGATCGGATGACCATCAGTCTTACGCCTCGCACGCCGGGGGATCGCATTTATTTCACGACCGACGGAACTAAACCCAATTCAACTTCGCAGGTTTACCGGGCTCCCTTTACGATTGCCGAAAACATCACCGTCAAGGCGATTGCACTCAATCAATCCAACCAGGCAAGCATCGCGACGACCGCGACGTTTCATAAACTGCCGCATGATTGGTCGATCAAATATCTATCGCGTTACAGCCCGCAGTACACAGGCGGCGGCGACCTGGCGCTGATTGACGGCATCCGCGGCAACACGAACTTCACTACGGGCGCATGGCAAGGTTTTCAGGGCCAGGACTTTACTGCGGTCATCGACCTGGGAAAGGTCCGGGATATCAAGCGACTTGGCGCCGGGTTTCTGCAGGATGTAGGTCCATGGATCTGGATGCCTCGGCGGGTGCAGTTCGAGACTTCGATTGATGGACAGGCTTTCACTGAAGCCGCAGTGATCGAAAACGATCTCTCGGATCAAGATTGGCGCGTGACTATTAGAGATCTCGTCAAGACCATTCCTAATCGCCAGGCCCGGTATGTACGCGTCACCGCGCAAAACTACGGACGCATTCCGGGCTGGCATCCCGGACACGGCGGCCAGGCTTGGATCTTTATCGACGAAATAATTATTGAGTAAGGATCAACCATCCGCTACCACAGGTGATTTTGACAAGACCCGCGCGTAGTAGACCGCCACCAGAAAGGCGATGAATTGAATCGCGGCCGCCACCCAAAACGTCCGCAGAATAGCAGCATCGCTCATGTGATGGGACAGTCGATCAAATCCCAGATGGGCCACTGAACTGTAAATCAGAAAAGCTGCGATAGCCGGTCCCACCGCCCGGGCAAGGCTCGCCACCGATTGGGTGACACCGAGGATGGCGCCCTGTTCTGAAGCGCTTGCCGATTTTGACGCCAGACTGGTCAATGTCGGCGCATTCAACGCGTTGCCGATTGCCGATACCGCGCCGGTTATCAAAATCCCAAGGATGCCCAGGCTCGGTCCGATGAAGGGGCTGGCGAACAAACTCGCACTGAACATGAGCGTGCCGACAATGACCAGAAAAGGCTCGCCAAAACGCTTCACCAACTTGCCAATCAGTGCGCCCTGAATGCCGGCGGAAATGATGCCGACAAAGGCAAACACCCAACCGTTATGAAATGCGTCGTAGCCGAAACGGAACATCAGAAACAGCGAGAAACACGCGGTCATGATCGAGAAGGCCACGATTGAAAGGAAGTAAATGGTAAGGACAAAGCCGAGCCGCGGGTTCCGGAGCGAGTTGATCAATCGATGCCAGCTGCGCCCCATCGCCGCTGAGACTCGCGCCGGATGATCGGGAGTCACCGTTTCCGGCAAAGTGAAATAGAGCAGGACCGCATTGAAAAGGGCAAGAGCACCTGCGAACAGGAACGGTACATGAATGCCCCAGCGACTCAGCACGCCGCCAATCGCCGGCCCGAAGACAAACCCCAGACCAAAGGCGGCGCCGATCAGTCCCATTCCCTTCGCGCGGTTCTCTTCCGTGGTGACATCTGCGATGTAGGCTTGCGCCGTGGAAATGTTACCGCCGGAAATTCCATCGATGATGCGCCCCAGGAACAACATCCAAAGCGTGGTGGCAAAACCGAGGATCAAAAAACCAACCGCCGTCCCCAGCAGGCTGATGAGCAGTATGGGACGGCGGCCGTGCTTATCAGAGAGGCGACCGAGCACAGGCGCAAACAAAAGCTGCATCACTGAGTAAGAAGCAAACAGCAGTCCCACTGCGCGCGGCGTGGCCCCGAAGCGAGTGCCCTCGGCATAGTAAGGCAGAACCGGAATTACAATCCCGAAACCAACGAGATCGATGAAGACCGTGATGAAAATGACGATGAGCGGCGAGCGCTTCATGAAAGAGTTTCAGGTTTCGAGTTTCAAGTCCCAAGTTATTCTCAACGAACTTCAAACTTGAAACCTGAAACTTGAAACGGTTTCAGTATCGCCTTCCGCCGATCATTCGATCGACCGATGCCTGACCGCCGCCGGCGATTAGCAGAGCGAACGCCATTCCCAGGTACGCAGCTGCCAGTTCAAGACCTTCCGGAGCGAAGTATTTTGGCCAATGCACGCCAATGATCGCAGTGAGCATGATGCAGATGATCAAAAATGCGCCCAGCCTCGTGAGGAATCCCAGCAGCACCAGAATTCCGGCAACGAGCTCTCCGATAGCTGCGGCCGCCATCCAGACCCATGCCGGACGCATGAATGGGAATGGAGCTGGGAATGAAATGAATTTTGACAACCCGGGCCCATTGAATGACCCAAGAACTTTCTGCGCGCCGTGACCAATGAAAGCTACCCCGAGCGCGAGTCGGAGTGGAACAGTAGCCCAGGTCAAAGAAGTAGCAGTGAGTCTGCGGAGCATCTACATTCCCCTTTCAAGCCGAATTGTTTTAGAACCAGCAATATAAATCTGTTTGCATTGAGCGCCTAGCCGGAATCGGTACTGCTACTGGTTCAGATAAGGTGGCACTCGCACCTTGCGCGCAAATCACGGACGGGACGCCCATGCCACCTCCCGGCCCTCTGGTGGTACTGGCTTTAGATCGCGTAGTAACATTCGCCCTGCTCAATTCTGGTCAGTTGGTGAAGGAGCCTCCTTATGCCTCGAACTCATTTCCTGCTCGCCCTGTTTCTTTTAATCTTGTTCAGTCTCCCAGTAGTTGCCGATCCGGTCGCGCCGGCAGTCCAATCGAACGCTCCTAACGTTACGTTTACAGTCTCGATGTCTAAACCCTGGACGCATTTGCTTGAGGTTGAGATGAAGGTGCGCCAGCGGCAACCAAGACCCACCACCGACGTCATCATGCCGGTGTGGACACCCGGTTCTTATCTCATCCGCGAATATGCCAGGCACGTGCAGGAGTTTGCAGCTTTCGACGCGAACAATCGCGGGCTTAATTGGATTAAGACGAACAAGAACACCTGGCGGGTGAGCACGCGCGGCGTCCGTGAATTTCGCGTGACTTATAAAGTTTACGCAAACGAACTTACGGTCCGCACCAACGAATTGAATTCCGATCACGCCTTTTGGAACAACGCGGCCCTCTTAATGTATCCAGCCGGCGCACTCAACCAGCCTTCGATTCTGCACATTATCCCGTACGGAGACTGGAAGATTGCGACGGGTTTGCCTTCCACGGGCGAGCCTTTGAGCGGACGGCAGTGGGCGTTTCGCGCGGCAAACTTCGACACTCTTTACGACTCGCCGGTGGAAGTCGGCAATTTTAAGCAGATTGATTTTCAGGTTCGAGGCGTTCCGCACCGCATCGTGATCGACGGCGAGGCGAAATACGATCCTGATCGCCTGCGAAATGAAGTCCAAAAGATCGTCGAAAAACAAGTGGCAATTTTCGATGACGTTCCGTATCGCGACTACACCTTTATCCTTCATTTGCGCGCGGACGCGCGCGGCGGCCTCGAACATTCGAACTCGACATCCCTGGGTTTTCGTCACACGGGGTTTGCGGCGGAGGCTGGATATAAGAGTTTTGCGTCATTGGTCGCCCACGAATTTTTTCACCTGTGGAACGTGAAAAGGATACGGCCCGACGTCCTCGGTCCCTTTGATTACACCAAAGAGAATCACACGCGCTTGCTGTGGGTGGCGGAAGGGGTCACTGAATATTTTGGAAATCTGACACTGCGTCGCACGGGCGCGATCACTGAAGAGGCTTATCTCGAGCAAATCGCCGAGAGCATTCAGAAACTGGAACAAACTCCCGGCCGCCTTCTCGTCAGTGTCGAAGAGGCCAGTTTTGACGCGTGGATTAAGGAATACCGGCCGGATGAAAACACCATCAATTCAACGATATCGTATTACGACAAAGGAGACGTACTTGGGTTCCTGCTGGATTTGGAAATACGACGGCGTTCGGGCGGCGCCCGGTCGCTGGACGACGTCATGCGAAGTCTCTATCGCAATTTCTTCCTGAAGAACCGGAACTACACGCCGGCAGATTTTCAGCGGACATGTGAACAGGCCGCCGGCGGCAGCCTGGAAGATTTTTTTTCGCGTTACGTTCGTGGCCGTGAAGAGCTTCCTTACAATCAAATTCTAGCGGGCGCGGGATTGAGCCTGCGGCAGGCAGGCATTGAGGTCGAGCAACTGCGAAACAATATTCCTGCCGGCGTTCCGGTCAAGGCTTACCTGGGCGCCGAGGTCATGGATTATGGCCAGGGATTGCTGGTAACAAGTGTTCGCCGCGGGACGCCGGCTTACGATCAGGGCCTAAACGCGGATGATGTGATCGTTGAGGTCGATGGTCAGCGGCTGAACAAACAGAAATTCGACGCGCGACTGGCAGAAAAAAAGCCAGGCGATAGTTTGAAGCTGAACGTGATCCGGTTTTTTGATAGGCCGAAATCTTTTGATATCAAGCTCGGCAGCCGCATCACCGGTCCGTACCAAATCGTTCGCCGTGCCGACGCCACTGAGATTCAGAAAAAGATTTACCAGGGCTGGATGGGAACGAACCAATAACTTTCGAGTATGAGACAGAGATCAGCTGTATCGCCTGTTGCTCGCTTCGTCGGGACTTTGTTCCTGATGGTCAGTCTGGGCGCGTGGTCTAGTTCGCTTGCCGCCGGCGCATCTGCTCCGCTGATTGAAACAATC
>DATENS010000104.1:0-2030 GCA_035274925.1 Pyrinomonadaceae bacterium
TCTCCACAAACATTTCGCGCGCCAACCGGCCCCGACCCGCTCCTAGCACCGCACGCACAGCTAGTTCCTGCGCGCGCCCCTCGGCGCGGACAAGCAAAAGATTCGCAACGTTCGCGCAAGCAATAAGGAGGACAATTGCGATTGTCGCCATCACCACCCACAGGCTCCTGCCGATGTCGCCGAGCAGGTCATCAGTAAGCAGTCGAACGTTTGGAGCCAGGCGCGCGTCCTCCATCATCTTAGTGCTCATTCCGTCGGGGGGAGGAAATTTGTCAAGCTCGATGCCAATCATTCGCGCGACGTCACTATTGGCTTCCTGAATCGTGACACCGGGTCGAAGCCGAGCGACCGCCTGGAAGTTGTAACCCGCGAGCCGCACGGAGCCGCGGTCAAATCGGATCGGCACGACGAGATCGTGTGTCATATCCATGAACCAGAAGTCCTTCGGCAGTACGCCGATGATCTCGCGGGCGGCGCCATCGGCCAAGATCCGTCGTCCAATGACGTTTGGGTCACCCCCATATCGTCGCTGCCAATAGCCATAACCGAGCATGATCACGTCGGGGCTGTTCGTCTCGCTGTCCTTTTCTACAAAGCCGCGGCCAAGAACTGGATTGATACCTAACAGCGGTAATAACCGGAAGGTCACGCTGATTCCGTCGACCCGCTCGGCATCGGCGAACTCGGTGACGGTCATCGACCGGCCCTTCCAGAGGGCGACATCGGCAAATGTTTGGGACTCTTCCCGGTAGGTGACGTAATCGGCGAGGGAGGCATTGAGGTCTTTGATGTTTACCCCCGGCGCGGTTTGCCAGACCCCGACCAGCCGATCTGGCTCGGGGAATGGCAAAGCCTTGAGAAGCACGCTGTTGATCACGCTAAAGATGGCAGTGTTGGCGCCGATCCCTAACGCTAGTGTAACTACCGTCGCGAGTGTGAAAAGAGGCGTGCGGGCGAGACGACGAAATGTGTGCTTCAAGACACGGATTATATCTGGCAAGAGTAATTCCTCCCGAAATCTTAACGAACGAACTTCTCCGAGCCGCCGTTCACTTGTTTTCGTTGATCAATTCATCTGGGTGTAACGATGATTAAATCATCTATGTTCTCAACGGCTTGCGCTGTGACGTTCAACCATCCCAATTTCAGCCCAAAATAGCGCCGGCGTTTTGTCGGGCGCATGGACAGGAGTGACATTACCTCTATACGGTCGGTTGCGGTTGGCGGGTGCACAAAAAGATTTGCGGCCTTAGCGGATGATTTTCAAAAATAGTGAGACTACCCCTAACCACAATTGCTTGCGGTGGGACGCTCACGGCAAATCCGTCATAAAGCCACACGATGTGTGCGTCCAGCGCAACCAGCTAAACTGACATGAGATTTGCTCTGAGCAGTCAGCAAGCAGCCGGAACACTCAGTCTGCCTCATACGCTCGACATCTACTCGCACCTACTTTCATAAAAGAATATCCACTATAGTAGAAATTCCTGTTCTCCAGCAGGAACATCCTTGTAGAGTAATGTATCAGGAGCCCAGAACCCACCTCGTTCATTACTATAACGCCGCAGGTATATGGTGCCCTTGTGTAGGGAAAAATCGAGCTGAACAAAGTTATAGGAATTTGGATGCTCCCGTGTTTCGTAGCAAGCTCCACCAGCAATAACCATCGCGCTACTATCAGGACTCTTGAGATGAGTTATCGCCATGTGATGCAAATGACCATGCAGTATGAAATGGCAGTTGTCCAAGAGCATGGCTTCGCAATCGCGTCGGTCAAAGGGACGAAGCCAGTCAAAAGGATGGTGTATCAAGGCGATCTTCAAGTCTGCCCCGGCCTCATCCGCAGCCTCCAAGGCAACACGGACCTGTCTCTCTCCAAGAAGGAGCATCGTGCGAGGTCATCAGGGCCGCGTCTCGTCAGGGCTGATCTGAGGCGACCCTTTCACCTCAGTCTGCCCCAATTGCATGGCCATTATAGGAAGGTTAATGCTAACTCGATTCTTCTCCGGTTTCCACGTAGGAAAGAAAGT
>DATENS010000105.1:0-10762 GCA_035274925.1 Pyrinomonadaceae bacterium
ACGGACCGTGCGCCCGCGGCCCAGGGTGGTCAGAACCGGCCAGCGCCGGCAGCGCCCGCTTCACCGGCAGCGTCGGCTGCCCCGGCGGCACCCGCCGCACCAGTTGTGCCCGGCTCGTCCGGAGAAAACAAGTCCGGGTGATATCTGCAGCGTGGCAGTCGCATTGGAATTTGTATCTGAGATTTGAAAGGAAGCAATTATGCCAAAACTAAAAACACACAAAGGCGCGGCCAAGCGATTTCGCATGACCGCGACGGGCAAGATCAAGCGCGGCCACTCGCATGCGCGGCACATCTTGACGAAAAAGACGAACAAGCGGAAGCGCTATCTGGACGTTGACGTGTTGGTTGCCGACGGCGATCAGAAGCGTGTCGAGCGCATGCTGCCGTATGGCCGCGATTGAGTGATTGAATCATTTTTTCATTGATTCAAATGAACTAATGAGTCAATGAGCCGATTTTTGGAGGGGAATTATGCCAAGAGCAAAACGTGGAAATAAGCGCCTCGAACGGCGCAAGAAGATATTAAAGCTGGCGAAAGGCTATCGGGGAACAAAGTCGAAGCTATATCGATCAGCCAAAGAGTCAGTAGAGCGTGGTTTGAACTTCGCTTACACCGGCCGGAAACTGAAGAAGCGCGACTTTCGCTCGCTTTGGATCGTTCGTATCGGCGCCGCGGCGCGGTTACACGGTCTGAACTATTCGCAGTTCATGCATGGATTGAAACTGGCGGGCATCGAGCTTGATCGAAAGATACTGGCGGACTTTGCCGCAAGGCAACCTGATGCGTTCGCCGAGCTCGCCGCCCAGGCAAAAACTGCTTTGGATAACAAGCCACAAGCTCGCGCGGCCGCTTAGTACGCCGCAAACGAAAGGAAAGAGCAATGAGGTTCTCGAGCAAACTGTTCTACTGCGTGACGTTTGTAATGGCACTGCTGTTCGCGGCAGTAGGCGTCGTGGCCCAGCCGGCGACAAATGCGAATCAGAAACCTGCGCCTGCCTCGTTTGCCGGCAACTACGAAGGAACCGTTAAGACCGACACAGGAGAGCAGAAGCTCTCTCTCAACGTGGTAGATGATGCGGGCAAGTTTTCCGGATCGCTCACCACGGCGCGGGGCTCGTTCAAGATTATCAAAGGAGCGGTCGCCGACGGCGCGCTGACTTTGGACATCGAGAGACCGGGCGGCGGATCCGGACCGATGACGCTGCGGCAAAATGGCGGCAACCTAACCGCGACGTTTTCCGAGGCCGGCAAGAACGTGACGGTAGAGTTTCGAAGAATTGTCGCCGACGAAATTTCCGGCGAGTGGGATGCAGCCGCGGACGCGCAGGGGCAACCATTTCCGTTCACCCTGGTGCTCAAGCTCGACGGCGAGAAGGTCACCGGTAGCAGCAGTTCGCAGTTGGGAGACTCACAAATTTCACAGGGAACCTGGAAAGACGGGAAATTGACGCTCTTGATCAATGGTCAAAGTGGCGCGATTGGTTTGATAGCGACCTTGGACGGCAGCAAGCTGGTCGGCGACTATGACTTCGCGGGCCAGTTGCAGGGCAAGTGGGTGGCGATAAGGAAGAAATGACGGACAGCGCAAAAGATCCTGCGCAGCAAGTAGTAGGCGTCCGCGAAGCGTTCGAACGAGAGTTCGAGCGCTTTGCCCGCTTTACCGGCGGCACAGCTCCATCTCGGTCACTTGCGTTGGCTGAGTTGGAAGCAGAGCAGCGCTCATTGGCCGAGCTGCGAACACGTCACGTAGGAAAAAAGAGCGCGATTGCGGCGGCCAAGAAACTAATCGGCCGGGTTTCCGCTGAGGAGCGGGCGTCTTTTGGCCAGCTCGTTCAACAGACTGAAACGTCAATTACCGAATCGATCGAGCATGCCGAGCTTGCACTCAAGCGTCTGATCGAAGCGGCCCGAACTGAACGTGAGCGCATCGACGTTACCATTCCCGGCCGTCGGCCGCGGGCAGGTCATCTTCACCCGATTACCCTCATGCGCCAGCGCATTGAAGACATCTTTGTTTCGCTGGGTTATGCGGTGGAAGACGATCGCGAGATTGAAACCGACTTTTACAATTTTGACGCGCTGAATATTCCGGAAGGCCATCCGGCGCGCGATGCGCAAGACACGTTTTATACGACGGAAGGATTCGCGCTGCGCTCGCAAACTTCGACCGTTCAAATTCACGCGATGCAACGGCGCGGCGCGCCGGTGCGCATGATAGCCCCGGGACGTGTCTTTCGCCGCGACACGCCAGACCCGACCCATAACCCAATGTTCTACCAGGTCGAGGGGCTGTGCGTGGATCGGGGAATTACCATGGCGCATTTGAAAGGCACGCTCGCGGAATTCGTCCATCGATTGTTTGGGCCTGAAACCAAAACGCGCTTTCGACCTTCTTACTTTCCGTTCACCGAACCGAGCGCTGAAGTCGATTACAGTTGTTTCGCCTGCGGCGGAGACGGCTGTCGCATTTGTAAATGGTCAGGATGGATCGAGCTGGGCGGCTCAGGCATGGTGCATCCCAATGTCTTGCGTGCAGTGAATGTGGATCCGGAAGAGTTCACCGGATTTGCTTTCGGACTCGGTATTGATCGCACCTGCGCGCGAATCTATCAGCTCGATGATATCCGTTTGCTGTTCGAAAACGACATTCGTTTTCTCGAGCAGTTCAGGTAGGAATGTCCTTTGTCCTTTGATCTTTGTACTTTGTTCGCTTGCCTAACTTGAGAGGAGACTGCATAGCAGCCGCAAGAGCAGAGCACGAAGACAGAGCACAGAGCACAAAGCACAAAGTACAGAGTCTAAATGTTCATTTCTTACAACTGGCTGCGTGAATTGACCGGCACCAGACTGGACCCTCAGGCGGTGAGAGACCGGCTGACAAATGTCGGTCTGGCCGTGGATGCGGTCGAGGGGCGCGGCGATGATTTCGTGATCGACGTCGAAGTGCCATCGAACCGTGGCGATTGCCTGTCGCACATTGGCGTGGCGCGCGAGTTGGCGGTTATTGAACGATCTCAGATATCAGATCTCAGATCTGAAATCCCAAACGCACGGGGCAAATCCGGCGAATTTGCCAGCGTCGAGATCGTCGATCCTGGGCTCTGTCCGCGTTATGCCGGACGTGTAGTTCGTGATGTGAAGATCGGGCCGTCGCCCGATTGGCTGGTGAAGAAGCTGGAAGCGATTGGCCAGCGGCCCATCAACAACGTCGCGGACATCACCAATTTAGTGTTGCACGAGTATGGCCAGCCTTTGCACGCATTCGACTTAGCGAAGCTAGCCGAGAAACGCATCATTGTGCGGCGGGCAAATAGCGGCGAGTCGATTAAGACGCTCGATGGAGTTGAGCGAAAACTGGATGGCGACATGCTCGTGATCGCCGACGCCCATCGTCCGGTGGCGGTCGCTGGCGTAATGGGCGGTCTGGATTCTGAAATCTCAAACGCGACCACCGACGTTCTGATTGAAAGCGCCTACTTTGATCCGGCATCGGTGCGCCGGACCGCGAAAGTCCTCGGTTTGCATACCGAGGCCTCACATCGTTTCGAACGCGGCACTGATCCTGAAGGTGTTTTGCGCGCGCAGGAGCGTTGCGTTTCGCTGATTTGCGAGCTGGCTGGTGGCGTGGCCGCCGAAGATGCTCTCGACGTACATCCAAAACCGGCCGCGAGTAAACTCGTCACTTTCCGGCCTTCGCGAGTGGAAGCGATCACAAGCCTGAAGGTGGCGCTTGATGAAATGCTGCGCATCCTTATCCCGCTGGGGTTTGATCTTCGACAGCAGGACAGTGAAAAACTGGAGCTGGCCGTTCCTTCGTGGCGTCATGATGTCTCGATAGAGGAAGACCTGGTGGAAGAGGTTGCGCGTCACACGGGCTACGACAAAATAGAGACGGCCCTGCCTCCGGCAAGTTTCGCCGGCGAATATCATTCGTCTGAGACTCGCAAGCGCGCGCTGCGCAACGTGCTTCTGGCCGAAGGATACGGGGAAGCAATCAGTCTGAGTTTTGTCGCGCGAACCAATGACTTCGATTTGATTCCCACCTTTGGCCAGCGGTCTGAAACGCCCGCGGTCGAGCTGACTAATCCGATCATTGAAGACGCGGCGCAAATGCGGCAGACCTTGCTTCCCGGCCTGCTGGAATCGATCCAGCGAAATATTAATCATGGCATCCGCGACGTCTGTTTGTTCGAACTGGGACGCGTGTTTGCCGCATCGGACGGGGAACTGCCCGATGAGCGTGAGGCCTTAGCGCTTGCAGTCACCGGTGGCTCTGTCCAGTCTAATCGGGCCCAGGCCGATCGTGAGCTGGATTTCTTTGACATCAAGGGCGCACTTGAAGCGGCGTTTGAGGCTATGAATCTCGCTCCGCTCAACTTTCAGCAAGCGCAGATAAAACATTTGCGGACAGGACAATCCGCCCAGATCTCTGCGAATGGGAAGGCGGTCGGATCGATCGGCCGTCTGGCTGAAATGGTCGCCGCAAACTACAAGTTTCGACAACCGGTTTACGTCGCAGAGGTTGATATTACTGCTTTGCTCGATCTACCGGGCCAGCCGGTACTCTACTCGCCGCTACCGCGATTTCCTTCCATCGAACGCGACGTGTCCCTGCTCCTCGATCGGCAGGTGACGCTGGGAGAAGTTCTTCAGGCAATCGCACACCAGAAGGCCGCACATTTTGTTAGTGCTCAATTTGTTGGGACCTACGAAGGTGAAGGGATTGCCGCAGACAAGCGCTCGCTGACGATTCGCTTTGAATATCGTGCGGATGATCGAACCCTCCGCGACGATGAGGTCGATGCGATCCACTGGCCTCTGGTTGAAGCACTGAAGAAACAATTCAACGCCGAAATCCGGTGATACAGAACCGGGAGCGATAGCGACCGGATCCTTTCACACAACGTAGAAGAGATTGATCCGGGCCGATAAGGTTGAGTGGCAACATCCGGTCGCTAACCGCTCCCGGTTCTGTATTAAAGTTCTTGCGCTCGTCGGCGCAACATCGCATAATCAGACGAACTAATAAGCGACTCCACAAGGAGACGAACCATGGTTGCCTTGAACGGACTGGAAAAGTTCTCACACCTCGAAGACAAGATCTATCGCACCATTGAGCTGACCAAAACTCTGCGGCAGGAGAAGGAAGAGCTAGAGCGGCAACTTGCCAATGTGCGCGATCTGGGCGGAGATGAAAAGCAGCTCCTCACCAAGGTCGAGAGGCTGACCGCTGAGCGTGAACTGATCCGGACGAAGGTGCAGAAAATTCTGGAGGCGATCGCCGCGATCGATCCCGAAATTGCGGAGGCCATACGCTAATGAGTACAGACACGATGGAAATCGATCGCAGCGACATCGCAGGTTCACCGACCATCAAGGTCGAAATCTACGACCAGGCCTACACCGTCCGTTCAGATGGCGACCCGGATTACCTCAAGCAACTCGCTGAGTATGTCGATCAGCGCATGCGTGAGATTTCGTCAGGCACTTTGACTGTCGACTCGCGCAAAGTTGCGATTCTCGCCGCACTCTATATTGCAGACGAACTCCACCAACTGCGCAAGATTCATGATCAGGCAGACGATCAGCTTGCCGTCCGTAGCGCTGAATGCTCAGAAATGCTTGATCGGTTACTGAAAGCCCCGCGGGTTGCGGAGCGTGCCACGGCGACAAATTAAACGACCGGCTGTCACCACAAGCTCAGCCAATCTCGTCCTCACTGAATCGAATCCGATTCTTTTTGTCTGAAATTTAGGAGCCAATTTGCTGTGAGGCGGCGGCTCGCCCATGAAAATCTGCGCCAGGTGCGGAGGCCGCATTTGTGGCTACAACCGGCGGGGCGCTTGTGCTACTATCCCGGCGGCAGAGGGAAGTTTTCTGCGGGGTTCGTCACCGATTACGATGGTTGAGCCAACGTCGTTCACAAGGGAGGCCGACATCGCGAGCTAGTGCTTCTCTTCATCGTTAAGAGAAGCCGAAAGGTTGCGGTGAAAAAAAGGCCACCCACCTGATTACTCAGGTTCAATTACGACTTCGGAGCGGCCCAACGGTTTTCCCTCTGCCAGAAAAACCGTAAATCGTAAATGGTGAATCGTCAATAGAGGTTCTATTCGCGATTCCGGAGTTGCGATTTGCGGTCTTTTTCTATTTACCATTTACGATTTACTATTTACCGCTATGAACCTTCTCTTGATTGGAGATGTTGTCGGCAAGCCTGGCCGGTCGGCCCTGTTGGATCGCATTCAGGACTTGAAAGAGCAACATGCGATCGACTTCACCGTGATCAATGCCGAAAACGTCGCCGGCGGTTTCTCGATAACGCCCGCGATTGCGGATCTGCTTTTCTCGTCCGGCGTCGATGTGATGACCTCAGGGAATCACATCTTCGACAAGCATGAAGTGATCGACTACATCAAAAAGCAGCCGCGGCTCCTTCGCCCTGCTAATTATCCTCCGCCGACACCGGGCAACGGGATTTGGGTCGGAAAAGTGAAGGGCGTAGGGGTGGCGGTGCTGAATCTACTTGGCCGAGTGTTCATGGCGCCTGCCGACGATCCCTTTCGCATCGCCAACGAACTCCTGGAGTCGGTTTCTGCTGACGTCAAAATCCGCATTGTCGATATGCACGCCGAAGCGACTTCGGAAAAGATCGCCATGGGATGGTTTTTGGACGGCAAAGTTTCCGCGGTTTATGGAACTCACACGCACGTGCAGACGGCGGACGAGCGCATTTTGCACGAGGGCACGGCTTTTATCACTGACCTTGGGATGACGGGGAGCTATGGTGGAGTCATCGGGATGAAGAAAGGCGACATCATCCATCGCTTCACCTCGCCCATCCATCGCAAACCTGACCACTCAAAGAACGAAGTACGGATTTGCGGCGCCGTGGTTGACGTAGATGAAGAGACGGGGCGTGCGCGATCGATCGAGCGGATTAACTTGAGTCATGAGCAGTGAGTGGGCGGTGGCCACAGCTCACTGCTTACTCCGGCCCTATCTCCGGTACGGGCTCGCCTTCCGCGTCTTCCGGCTCAACCGGATTAGAAAGCAGCAATTCAGCAAAACCTGTAGGCATTGAACGTACGCGGCCGTTTCCATCCGTCACCACGTGTCCGGTTTCACCTTCGGCAATTACAGTCCCGTCCGGCTCACGGATGATCTCGTAACCAAAACGCAGCGAGCGGCGGCGCAGCTCGGTAATGTGGGTCCTGACGATGAGGACGTCGTCATAGTAGGCGGGCGCTTTATAACGGCAATAACTTTCAGCCACGACCAGGAAAGCGTTTTCGCTTTCTTCCATATCACGATAGGAAAATCCGCGGGCGCGACAGTATTCAGTGCGGCCAATTTCAAACCAGACGAGATAATTCGCGTGATAGACTACGCCCATCTTGTCGGTTTCGGCGTAGCGCACGCGCAGGGTCGCCTCGTGCCAGTAATTCAGATCGTCGTCTTCGTCCGGATTCATCAAAACGGTTCTCTGCGACAGTTCGATACCACCTGTATGAGCTGGTGGGTTAAAATCCCGAGGTTTTGTTTCGTTTGATCTTTAGCGGAATATAAGAGCGAATTATGAGGATGTCAAAGCAAATCAACACGCGTGTAATCAAGCTGCAGTCCGGTAATCACACCCGGCCTGTCATCTCTTTAGCGATTTCGCTGGCCCTTCTCGCGTTAATCGCCTCAGGGATCGCAACAACTTCAGCTCAGCGAGCCACGCCGGGGCCCGAGGCGAAAAACGCCGCCGCTCAAAACGCGGCCTTCGTTGCGGCTACTAATGAAGTGCTAAAAGAGACCAGCGAGATCCGGGAGCTTGCCGTGCTCCGCCCGGTGCAGAGCTCGGCCCAATCGCGGGCGGAGATCCAGCAGATGATCATGAATAATCTTGATCGGGAAACGACGCCTGCTCAGATCCACGCGACTGAAGTGACTTTGAAGAGGCTGGGCCTGGCGCCGCCGGACTTTCGCTTTCGCGATCTGATGATTCGTCTGCTGACTGAGCAAGTGGCCGGCTATTACGATCCCAAGTCGCAGAAATTTCATCTTGCTGACTGGATCGACGTTGATGGGCAGAAACCGATCATGGCGCACGAGCTGACCCATGCTCTTCAGGATCAGCACTTCAACCTGCGGCGGTTTGAGAAATGGCCCAAAGGCGATTCCGATACCGAGTTGGCCATACATGCCCTGATTGAAGGTGATGCCACGTTGGCGATGGCATCGTACGTTTCGCGCAGCCCGAGCCGGATGATCGCTCTCTTCAAGTCGCTGGGAACGGCGGGGGTGGCCAGTCAGGAATTGGACAAAGCGCCGCGGGCTGTGCGCGAAAGCCTTCTGTTTCCCTATCAGGAGGGTCTGGCTTTTGCGCAGACTGTTCACAAATTCGGCGGTTGGAAGGAAGTTTCAGAGGCGTATACAAACCTGCCGCAATCGACCGAACAGATTCGCCATCCGGAAAAGTTTTTCGCTCGGGAAGCTCCGGTTAAAGTTTCACTGCCCGACATCAGCGCTACTCTCAATGGACGACGCGGCCGTTTGCAGGGCTGGAAGAGAATCGACTTTGACGTAAACGGCGAATGGGGAACCTACTTGATTCTCGATCAGTTCCTGAAATCACCGGTCGAGTCGCAACAGGCGGCGGCGGGTTGGGGCGGCGATAGCTATGCGGTTTACGAGAATCGTGCGGGCCAGGCTCTGTACGTTTCAGTCTCGACCTGGGACCGCGAAAAGGACGCGCGCGAGTTTTTCGATGCTTATGTGAAACGGACAGAGTTGCGCTATCCGGGGACAGTCTCCGCGCCGGCGCAGAACCTCGCCGACTCTCGACAGTTTGAAACGGGAGAGGGCACTGTCGTCATTCAGCTTCGTGGCTCGCGTGTGTTGGTTCTCGAAGGAGTAACACGCCAGTTGAATTGGCGCACGTTGGTCAGTGCTCTAAAGTTTTGAAGCGTGACTGATCAGCTACGCGATGCCTCCGCGTTTTTCTGCGGTAACGCTCCTTACACTGTTATAAACCGCAGAGGCCGCAGAGTACGCGGAGATGCCGCTCTAGCCCGACCGTCAGGGAGGGCTCAAAGAAATCACGCAAAGGGGCCATCGCTCACGGTCGGACTAATCCCCGCTGACACCAAGATACAATCACCTGCATTGCTCGGTTAGTGCCCAAATTGGCGCAACCCTGCCGACTATGCTATTTTTTCGGAAGAAAACGCCACTCTTAGAGATCAAAATGGCCGAGTCAGAGTCTGAAGTCACGCCTACTTCTGGGTTCAAAGTGCGTCCACTGTCGAAACAGAAGACGGCAGGCGGCGCGCAGAAAACAGAAGGAAGCTCGTCCACACCTCCACCAAGCGAACCGGGCCCGCCACTCAAACAAACCAGATTGCGAGAGCTAACCGCAGAGCTTCGCCAGCTTGAGGCAAAACTGCGGCTAGGTGGCGGCGCAGAGCGCATCGACAAGCAGCACAAGCAGGGTAAGTTAACTGCGCGCGAACGAATCGATCTATTGCTGGACAAGGATTCGTCGAGTCAGGAGATCGGACTGCTGGTCGCCTTTGACGAATACAACGGTGGGGCTCCCGCGGCGGGAGTGGTCACGACCATCGGACGGGTCGAGGGCAGGGAAGCGGTGGTGGTCGCCAATGATGCGACTGTCAAAGCCGGGTCGTGGTGGCCTGAGACGATTAAGAAGATCCTGCGCGCTCAGGAAATCGCGATGCGCTCGCATGTGCCGATCATTTATCTGGTCGATTCGGCCGGCGTAAACCTTCCTTACCAGGGCGGCGTCTTCCCGGGACAGTACGGCGCATCGCGCATCTTCTATTACAACTCGGTCATGCGCCGGTATCTCAAGGTGCCGCAGATCTCAGCGGTCATGGGCCCGTGCATTGCCGGGGGCGCATATCTGCCGGCGCTCTCGGACATCATCATTATGGTTGAGGGCACGTCCTTCATGGGCTTGGGGGGCGCAAACCTGGTGAAGGGCGCCACCGGACAGACAATCGATAACGAGACCCTCGGCGGCGCGCGCACACACAACGAGCTTTCCGGCGTGGCGCATTACCGCGTCCAGAATGATGAGGCGGCGATTACCAAGATCCGCGAGTTCGTTTCCGAGTTACGTCAAACAACTCCAGCCCGGACGGATCGGGGAAGTGAACCCAAAACTCCTGAAGAAAAGATCTACGACCTTATTCCGGAAGATCACCGGCAACCGTACAACACGCGTCAGCTGCTCGATTGTCTGCTCGACGATGGGCATCTGGACGAGTTCCAGGCGGACTATGCGAAAGAAGTGATCACCGGCCACGCGCGGGTGCGCGGGATTCAGGTGGGAGTGATCGCGAATGCGCGCGGCATGTTTCGCGACCCCGCCGGCGGCCCGCCAAAGTTTGGCGGCATCATTTATACCGAATCGGCCGAGAAAGTCGCTTACTTTATCGAGACTTGTAACCGGCATCACACTCCTCTGCTTTTCATTCAGGATGTTTCCGGCTTTATGGTGGGGCCTGACGCTGAACATTCCGGAATCATTCGCGCCGGCGCGCGCTTTGTCGAAGCGATGGCCACTGCGTCGGTCCCGAAGATCGTGTTAACCATCAATCACGCATCGGGCGCAGGCTATTACGCCATGGCCGGTCAGGGTTTCGATCCGGATTTTATTTTCAGTTGGCCCACGGGACGCATGGGCGTGATGGAAGGGGACTCGGCCGTGCAAGCAGTTTTTGGCAGCGAGCTTGAGCGACTTAAGCAGAGC
>DATENS010000106.1:0-6759 GCA_035274925.1 Pyrinomonadaceae bacterium
TCAGAGTGAGCGGCGGCAACAGCCGCAGCACTTTCGCATCGCTGGACGTTCCGGTAATGATTTTGCGCTCAAGCAGGCGCTCGTGAATTGGTTTGGCTTTGTCCGCGAATTCAAGGCCGAGCAGGAAACCGCGTCCGTGAACGGCCACGACTTGCTCGACTTCCTGCAAACGCTCGCGCAAATGCGACTCAACTGCCCGCACATTTGCGAGCATGTCGTCCTGCTCAATCGCTTCCAGCGTCGCCGACACTGCCGCCATCGCCACCATGCCGCCGCCGAAAGTTGTGCCGAGATCGTTTTCTTTGATCTGAGAAGAGATGGCCTCGGTGACCAGACACGCGCCCACCGGGATACCGCTGCCCAACGCTTTTGCGAGCGTGATTATGTCCGGCACGACGCCATCACCCGGATCGCTGCCGGCAAAGAACCATTCCCCGGTGCGACCCACTCCCGTTTGCACTTCGTCGTAAATCAAAACGATACCGCGCTCGCTGCACAGTTTGCGCAACGCGCGATAGAAGGAAGGCTCGGCCACGCGTACGCCGGCCATCGACTGGATCGGCTCCAGCATGATCGCGGCCACCGATTCATCCGCCAGCGCGCGCACTGAGTCGATATCGCCGAACTCGGCCTGCAGATGACCCGGCACGTTCGGCTTGCCTATCTCCCGGTATCTACCCAAAAAAGTTGCGCTTATCGCGTCAGCGGTACGGCCGTGAAATCCGCCGCTAAACGTGATGATGTTCTCGCGCCCGGTCGTCATACGCCCCATGCGCATCGCGTTCTCGTTCGCTTCGGTACCTGAGTTACAGAAGAAGGCTTTCGTGAGGGAGTCTGGCGCGATCGAGACAAGTTTCTCGGCCGCGCGGGCGCGTGCTGCCGAGTAAACCAGGTTCGAATAAAAGAGAAGTTTGTCGGCCTGCTCTTTGATCGCTTTCACCACATGCGGGTGACAGTGGCCTGTGGCGGCGACTGCGTGGCCTCCATACAAATCGAGGTAACGCTCGGCGGTGCTCGTAACGACCCAACAGCCCTCGCCACGTTCGGCGACGACCGGCATCTTCTTGTAAGTCGCGAGCTGGAAGCGTTCTTCAAGCGACATTACTTCGTCAAAATTTGTATTCGACTCTGCTTTCATCCTGCTCTGCTTCCGTTCGGAACTTGTCTCTCCGGTACGACGAGCGCCGGGGCTATTCCATCCGCGTATCCAATGTCGAAGAGCATTCCTTCCGACACGTGCCCCATCATTTTCCTTGGCTCGAGATTGATCACGAACAGCGCTTGCTTGCCCTCGATCTCGCGTGGGCTTTCGCGCTCCTGTTTCATTCCGGCGAGAATTTCGCGACGGCGATCGCCGAAATCGACAATCAGCTTCAACAGCTTGTCCGAACCCTGAATCTCTTCCACGGCCAGTATCGTGCCCACGCGAATATCGATTCGATCAAAGTCGGCGAAAGTAATGACCGGCTTTGGCGGCGCTGGTTGGAAATCATCGCTCATGGATTTGTACCCATCAGCATCAGCCCGGTCTTTTCTTCAAGGCCAAACATCAAGTTCATGTTCTGCACCGCCTGGCCCGCCGCACCTTTGACCAGATTGTCGATCGCGGTGAACACAACCAGTTGGCGCCCGCGCGAAGCAAAGCCGATGTCGCAAAAATTCGTCGTCTTCACCCAATTGATGTCGGGCGAGCCTTCAACTAAACGCACAAAGAATGAATCGCGATAGAAATCAGCAAACATCGCGCGCGCGTCCGCGGCGGTAATCTCGGACTTGAGTTCGCAATAGATTGAAGCGAAGATCCCCCGAGCTACCGGCAGCGAATGCGTCATGAATATGAGTTCGTGGTTCCACTCGCCGACTGATTTCAGCTCTTGTTCGATCTCGGGCACGTGCTGGTGCGTGAAAGGCTTGTAGGCGTAAAAGGAATTGCTACGCTGCGGATGATGAGTGTTTGCAGCAGGTTTCGTGCCCGATCCGGATGAGCCGGTCTTGGCGTCGACAATCACTCGGCAGGTTATCAGGTCATTTGCCACCAGGGGCGCCAAGCCCAAAAGCGTCGCAGTTGCAAAACAACCCGGATTGGCAACGCGATGCGCCGGCTTAATGGCCGCGCGATTGGTTTCCGTCAAACCATAAACAAATTCCGACTGTGCAGCCATCGCCGTGTGCTCGCGCCCGTAGTGTTTCGCGAACACGTCCGCGTCACTGATGCGGAAATCGCCCGAGAGATCGATCACTTTCACAGGCGCCGGAAGCTTTGGCGCGATCTCCATCGCCTGCCCGTGCGGCAAAGCGAAAAACGCGCAGTCGATATCCTGAAGCCTGGTCACGTCGTCCGGCGCTTTAATGAATTGCAGGTCCGTCAATCCCAGCAGATTGCGGTGAACATCTGCGACCGCTTTGCCTGCCTGTTCATTGGCAGTCACAAACGCGATCTCGGCGTTCGGATGTTGCAGCAGTATGCGCAGCAGTTCCGATCCGCCATAGCCTGAGCCGCCAAAGATTGCGATCCTGAGTTTCATTAAGGTCAGAACCACCTGCGGTAGCGGGTGGTTGATCCTTCATATCGTGAATTAATCAGCATGAGTCGTTAACCGCCCGCTACCGCAGGCGGTTCTGACTATCTCAAACAGTTTCGTCCCATTGCGTCTCGCATTCGCTGCGGGCACGCCGAAGTGTTCCTGAATGTAGTCTTCACCCATTTTCGAGTCGGTCACCGAACCGGCCACCAAATCAATCGCGATCCCCTTTCGTCGGAACAACTCAATTCCGCCCCAGGCCCCGACGTAATCCGAAGCACAAAAAATCAGGGCCGCCATCGCCCCACGGAACTCTTCGTCTTCAAAAACAGATTCGACTGAGTAGCCGCCGAGAATCCCATCACCCAACTCGATCACAATCAGATCGGGTTTCTTCTCGTCCAGTCGCGCGATGATTGCCTTTGCCACAGGGGCGAGGTCCTCTGTACCGACGGTGGACGGCAGGCCGCAATCCAGAAAACTTGCGGTAGCGATTGCGCCGTGGTCGGCCATATTCAGCGTGTCCCGCAAACAGGCAATACCCGAGAGTTTGGCCGCCGCCACACGCAATCCGGCACGCGTCGCCTGCTGAATAATCTCGGTGGCCGCATACGTCTTGCCGCTATTCATGCAGGCACCGGCAATCACTACCAAGGGCGCAGTTTGGCCTAAGTGTTCGCGCGCGGGAAGAGCTTCGTCCGCGATGTTTCTAACCACGCCTTTCTCGTCACAAACCAGACCAATCACCTCGAGCGAGATGGCGTCGTCCAGACTCGAATGGTGACCGCTGCAGCTCCCAATCACGCCGCCCATGTTAAGCAGGTTAAGTTTGTCGCCTGCTGCGACCGACAACGGAACATCGCCCACAAATCCTTTCAGAGCTCGGCGGCGTCCAAGTACGCCCGCGATTACATCGCCCGGATTGACCTTGGCCAATCTTCCAATGGGTAGCTCGAGCATGTTGTAAGTGGCGTTATCAGTAAGTACCCGCACCACCACCACATCGCCGGCGCGCGGTGTGCCGTCGTGCTCGATGATGTTCACCGTGCGCGAGAGATTGAGCGGCGAAGTCGCCGATCCAATCTTGTCTACTTCTATTTGATGCGTCTTCATCTTTGACAATCGTTTAGAAAGGGCTAAAGCTCGCCCCTAGTTCCGACACCGCATACGGCGGGCAGTAGCCCGCCTCTAAACCGCCCGATTACCTCTGAGCCTCAACCTCAACGCGTTCAGCTTGATGAAGCCTTCCGCATCACGCTGGTTGTAAACGGTGTCGGCTTCAAAGGTAGCTGTGCGTTCGTCGTACAACGAATTCGGCGAGCGCCGTCCCACTACAATCACGTTTCCCCGATACAACTTCAGGCGCACGTCCCCGGAAACAGTCATTTGAGTTTCATCCACCATCTTGCGCATCAGCTCGAACTCGGGAGCGAACCAGAAACCGTAGTAGACATTCTCGGCAAACTTCACGCCGAGCGAGTCCCGCAGATGCATCACTTCACGATCCATGGTGATCGACTCCAAAGCGCGGTGGGCCGCGTGCAGGATGGTCACACCGGGCGTTTCGTAAACGCCGCGCGACTTCATGCCGACAAAACGGTTCTCGACCAGGTCCACGCGGCCGATTCCATGCTCGCCGCCGATTTCATTGAGCCGCGTAAGCAATGCGACCGGTCCCAGGCTCTCGCCGTTGACCGCAACCGGCTCACCTTTTTCAAGACTAATTTCCACAACTTCGGCTTCATCGCGCGCGTTTTCAGGCGAGCGCGTCATTTGAAAGATGTGCTCCGGAGGCTCAGCCCAGGGGTCTTCCAGAATTCCGCCTTCATAGGAAACGTGCATCAGGTTGCGATCGGTTGAGTAGGGTTTGTCGATGGTCGCTGTCACCGGAATCCCATGCGCTTCGGCATAGGCAATCAGATCAGTGCGGCCCGCGAATTCCCAGTCCCGCCACGGCGCAATCACCTGAATGTCCGGCTGCAAGGCGTAATAGGTCAATTCGAATCGCACCTGATCATTTCCCTTGCCGGTGGCGCCATGCGCGACGGCGTCGGCATTTTCCTTCTGCGCAATCTCGATCTGCTTTTTGGCGATCACGGGACGCGCGAGCGACGTGCCCATGAGGTAAACGCCTTCATAAACCGCGTTGGCTTTCACCGACGTCCACACATAGTCGCGCACAAACTCTTCGCGCAGGTCTTCAATGTAAAGCTTTGAAGCTCCCGTCGCCTTTGCCTTTTCCTCGAGGCCATCCATCTCGGCGCCCTGGCCAACGTCAGCGCAATAGCAAACCACCTCGCACTGATACTTATCCTTCAGCCAGCGCAGCATTACCGACGTGTCCAAACCACCGGAGTACGCGAGCACGATCTTGTTTAGCTTCGTTTCACTCATCTTGTCAGAAACCGCCTGCGTTAGCGGACGGTTGATCCTCTTCTTCGCACTTCCTGGCCCTCATGGTAAACCGCCGCTACTGCAGGCGGTTGTGACTCACCCAAACAACTCCCAAATCTTTTTCATCGATAAGCGCTGCGCCTTTTGATCGCGCACCGCGATAAATATCGTGTCTTCTCCTGCGAGCGTGCCCACGATTTCAGGAATCGCCGCATCGTCTATTTCCACCGCCACGGCCGACGCGCGCCCGGGCAAACACTTGGCAACCACCAGGATGTCGCCGGCGATGTCCAGGCTTACCAGTCCGCGCGTCACATCTCCATTTGCATGCGGCAAAGCGTATTTGCCGTGATGTTTGACCACTCCCAACTCTTCCAGATCGCGCGACACACTGGACTGGGTAGACGGCACGCCCGCGCGTTCCAAGTGCGCCCGCAGGGCTTCCTGCGTGCCAATCGGCTTGGCCCGAATCAAATTCAAGATTGTCTTCTGCCGCTCTCGCTTCAGCATCTGCCGATGTCTCTGACGCAGATAAATGCATAATAGTTGCATTTTATCTGCATAGATGCATAAAATAGCCCCGGCTATGCAATCCGTCAAGCCGTAACGGGAGGGTGATGGGAGATAAACCGTCAAAAAATTTGTGGGGCGGACGCTTTAAACAGGAAGCCGACGCTCGCTTTGCCGCATTCAACTCGTCGTTTTCCTTCGACCGTCGCTTGCTTGAGGCTGACGTGCGCGCCAGCATCGCGCACTGTGACGGTCTCGGCGCCGCGGGCGTCTTGACCGCCGACGAGTGCGCGAAAATCAAGACTGGCCTGGCTTCTATTGAGGAGCGCTGTCGCGCGAACGCTGAGTACTTTGACGAGTCTCCGGCCGAGGATGTGCATTCTTTCGTGGAAGCGCGTCTGGTTGAATTGACAGGTGAGACCGGCCGAAAACTTCACACCGGACGCAGTCGAAATGATCAGGTGGCTACGGATCTGAGGTTGTGGCTGAGAGATGAAATCGATCGACTCGCCGGCTCGCTGAGCGAAACTCAGAAGGCCCTGCTTGCTTTGGCTGAGTCCAATCGCGATGTGGTGATGCCCGGATACACACATCTCCAGCGCGCGCAGCCCATTCTCTTCGCCCATTGGTGTCTGGCGTATTTCGAAATGCTCGCGCGCGATCGCGAGCGAATTGCCGAAGTGCGAAAGCGTGTGAACATCATGCCGCTGGGATCGGCGGCCCTGGCAGGAACCTCGTATTCAATCGATCGCGAAGCTGTGGCTCGGGCGTTGGGTTTTGACTCGGTTTCACAAAACAGTCTGGATGCGGTCAGCGATCGGGACTTCTGCCTGGAATTCATCAGCGCAGCCTCGCTCGCCATGATGCACCTGTCGCGACTTGCCGAGGACATCATCCTCTACGCCACCGCGGAGTTCGGCTTTTTCGAATTAGGTGATGCGGTGGCGACCGGCTCCAGCCTGATGCCGCAAAAGAAAAATCCCGATTCGATGGAATTGGTCCGGGGAAAGACCGGACGTGTCTTTGGCCACCTCGTTGCACTGTCAACAACGTTGAAGGGACTGCCGCTTACCTATAACAAAGACATGCAGGAAGACAAGGAAGCTGTCTTTGACACGGTGGACACGCTGACTGAAAGCCTCGCAGTGACCGCTACGGTCCTGGGTAACATCCGGGTCAACGAAGCCCGCTGTCGCGAAGCGGCTACGCATGGTTATCTTAACGCGACCGAGCTCGCGGATTATCTTGTAGGCCGCGGAATGCCATTTCGCGAGGCGCACGAGACTGTTGGGAAAATTGTCGTGCACGCGTTGGCGCGCGGCGTGGAACTGAA
>DATENS010000107.1:0-6318 GCA_035274925.1 Pyrinomonadaceae bacterium
GTTCGCTGCGCTCACCCCAGGCTTTATGCTGTCGTCCGCTCCGCGGACTCAGGTTCTCCCTGAACATCGCGTAGACCGTCGGCGTGACGACCAGCGACAATGCCAAGGCCATCGTTAGTCCTCCGATTACTGCGATCGCCAGCGGCTGTAACAGCTCTGAACCGGCCCCGATAGCCAGTGCCAAAGGCAACATCCCCAGCATTGCCGCCAAAGACGTCATCAATACCGGTCGAAAACGCCGCCGGCCTGAGCGCAGCAGCGCCTCTCTTAAGGTGTCACCAGCGGCCAGATGATCCTCGACGGCGTCGAGCATGAGAATTCCATTCTTCGCGACGATACCGACGATCATGATCATCCCCATCAGCGAAACTACATTTAGCGTCGAGCCGGTAATGAACAACGCCAACAACACTCCGCTAAGGGCGAGCACGGCGCCGGTTACGATCGCTATGGGGTGGGCATAAGAACGGAATTCGATGAGCAAGGTGATGAAGACAAGCAGCACAGCCAGGATCAGAGCCATTGCCAACTCACGAAAGCTGGACTGCTGTTCCTGATACAGTCCTCCGTATTCCACTGTCATTCCGGGCGGCAGCTTCACGTCCTTTACTAATTGGTTCTGAATTTGACGAATTGCCGTCCCCAGATCGCTTCCTTCCAGACGACCGGTCACCGCGACCATCTGCCGCAGGTTCTCGCGCTCAATCTCAGCCTGTCCTTTGTCGATCTCGATGTCAGCAACTTGATCGAGCCGGAAAAGTTGGCCCGACGATGAACGCATTTGCAAAGCTTTCACCTTGTCGAGCGAGGTACGAACATCGGCGGGGAAAATCACTCTCACCTTGATCAATCGGTCCTTTTGCAAAATCGACGAGGCGGTTTCGCCCGACATTGCGATTGAAGCCATGTTGGCGACATCGTTGGCTGTTACGCCAAATTGAGACGCCCGCAAAGAATCAATAGTGAAAGTGATTGCTGGTCCACTGATCACGATGCCGTTGAGCGTGTCGACAACGCCGGGAACTTTTTTGATTGCAGCCTCGACTTCATCTGCTCTTGCCTGCAAGGCGGCCGCATCCTCGCTGAAAAGTTTCACTTCAATTGGCTCGGGATTACCCTGCAGATCTCCAATTACGTCCGGCACGATGCCCACAAACTCAACCTCTAAAGCGGGTTCTGACTCTGCTATGTGCTCGCGAAGCTCGGAGATCACCTCTTCGGTACTGCGCTTGTGACCCGACTTCAGCTTGACTGCAAAATCACCGGTGTTCGGCTCAGTTACAAACAATCCCATTTCCAGGCCCGTGCGCCGGGAGTAACTCTCAACTTCGGGAGTCTCCAGCAACATCTCTTCAACATGGCGTAGCATTCGATCGGTTTCCGCGAGTGAGGAGCCTGCCGGCGCGATATAGTCGAGGACAAAAGCACTCTCGTCGAATTCCGGAAGAAACTCTGAGCCGAGCGTCCGGTACAACAGATAAGAACCCGCGAGCACGATAAAGATCGTGACAACTACGATCCAACGGTTATCCAAGGCAATACTCAGGACGGATTCATAGCGTCGAATGATTGCGCCAAGAAATCTGCCTTGCTGAGTCTCCTCATCCTCAGCGCTGTCGGCAGTTGTGTCGCTGGTCTTGGCTTTGACGAATCGTTCAGCCAGCACAGGTGTGAACGATAGAGCCAGGACAAGCGAGGTCAGCAGCGCTACGGCCATAGTCAAAGCCAGTGAACGAAAGAAAACTCCGGTGACTCCCGTCAACAAGGTCAGGGGAAGAAACACGACTACCGGTGTGATCGTAGAGCCAATAATGGGAACCGTGATTTCCGAAACAGCGCTTTGGACGGCCTCGCGTCGCGACTGGCCGCGCGACAAGTGGGTGTAGATATTTTCGACAACGACGATCGCGTCATCGATTACCAGACCAATAGCGGCGGCCACGCCACCCAGAGTCATCAGATCAAAACTGAGCCCCGCTAACCACATCGCCAGGAAAGTCACCAGCACGGTTACCGGAATCACCAGAATCGCGACGAAGGTGGTCCCCCAATTACGGAGAAAGGCATAAAGGATCACCACTGAGAGTAAGAGACCAATAAGGATCGAGTCGCGAACCGAGTTGATCGATTCGCGCACCAGTAAAGACTGATCGTAATAAGCGGCGACGCGAACATCTTTTGGAAGCTGCCCCTTCATCGCCACCAGCGCAGCCTTTACTTCATCAACGACCGCGACGGTATTTGCATCCGGCTGCCGATTGATGTTTACGAGCGAGGCAGGATGTCCATCGGCAGTCACGATCGTATATTGCGGCTCGACACCGGCCGCGACAGTCGCCACATCAGCCACCAATACCGGCGCATTGTTAACCGTGGCCACCACAATATTGTTGAGTTCATCGGGCCGTTTAGCCTGACCACTGACAAGCGCGAGCTCAAGCTGGTGGTTCTCTTCGATTAGGCCCGGGCTGATAATAATGTTTGAGTTGCGGATTGCATCGGCTACCTGTTGAGCCGAAACATTGTGCGCAGTCAACCGGTCCGGATCGATCGTGACGTGAAACTCTCTCGTCTTGCCGCCCGCGACTCCTACGATCGCCACTCCCGGTAGCCGCGCCAACTGTGGCCGCACAATGTAAGTTGCCAGCTCATTGAGCGTCGCCTCATCCCGCTTGTCGGAAGTCAGGCTGTAACCAGTCACCGGGAAAACGGCAAAAGTCAGTCTCTCAATGTTCCGGATTTCGGCAGTAGGCGGAAGAGTCGACAGCAGTTGCGACGTGCGCGCCTGGACCAGTTGCAACTCCTGAATAATGTCGCCACGCCAGTCGAAGTAGAGATTGATCTCGGCCGAGCCACGGGCGGTCTTTGATTTGATTCTCGCGATTCCGGGAATGCCGTTCATCGCCTCTTCAATCGGACGGGTAACGGAAACGAGTGTTTGTGAGGCTGGAGCTTCGCCGTTGTCGACAATGATCACGATGCGCGGAAAATCAGTTTGCGGGAAAATGGCGATCGGAAGCTGCCAGGCGGCGTAGAGACCGGCAGCGCAGAGCAGCGCCACGATTACCACAATCGCGCGGGATTGATGTGAAACTGTACGAGCAAGTTTCATGAGTTTGTCAGAACCGCCTGCGTAAGAGAGTGTGTGAAAACTTCCTGTTTTCAGCGCCAAAGGCGCGAAATGTAACAGCCTGGGCCAGCGGCCCAGGATCAGATTCAGTCAAAGGGTTTCTCGCGCTGAAGGCGCGAAATCCCTGGTAGGACACACATATTTCGCGCCTTCAGCGCTGCCAAAATTCAACGACTTCTCACCCAGGGCGTTGCCCTGGGCTATTACATTTAGCGCCTTTGGCGCTCAAGACTCCGAGTTTTCACCCACTCTCGTTAGCGGGCGGTTGAACTGCAGCCAGAGCAACCAGCGCCTAACTCAAGACTTCGACCGCCCGCTACCGCAGGCGGTTCTGACTTCACTTCTCCTCGCCTTCCTCTTTCTTTTCTTCCTCGTCCTTCGCGATCTCAACCTTGGTTCCATCCGGTAATGCGTAGTTCCCCTCGATAACGACAGTCTCGCCACCTTGGAGTCCTGCGACGATCTCGATTTTGTCAGCCGTGCGAATGCCGATTGTTACTTTGGTCTCATGCGCCACGTTCTGCGCATCGACGACCATTACCGTCCCTTCCGTGGCATTACTAGCTTCCAGTGTCACGGCGGACGCCGGGACGACAATCGCGTCGTCTTTTGAGTTGGCGAACACCGTCACCTGCGCGGCCCCGTTCGCTCGCAACCTTCCGGCGTCGTTCCCTAAAGTGACCCAGACTTCAACCGTCCGGCTGGTGGGGTCGCTCGATCGGCTGAGCAGCGTGATTTGCCCGTGCATCTCTTCGGCAGAAGTATCTGTGGGAACAACTGTCGCGGCATCGCCGGTCTTGAGCTGAGCCACGGCGGTATCCGCGAAGGGAGCCTTCACGATCACCGTGCTGGTGTCCGCAATCGTTACCAACTTTCCGCCTGAGGAAGCGAATTCACCCTCGTATTGAAATTGATCGGTGACGATGCCGGTGATGGGAGAGCGAATGGTCGCGTAGCTTAGTTGCGCATCCAAAGTCGCAACTCTCTGTTGCGCCTGCGCTGTTCTGGCCGCAGCCAGCGCGCGATCATTCGGATTCAGCGATCGCGTTCGCAACGAGACGGTTTGCTCCTGCAAGCGCAGCTCATCTTCTGCCGTTGTTAGTTCGAGTTGAGAAGCTTCCAGCTCCTTTCTCGAAATCCCTCCCTTTTCGAACAATACGCGGCGACGCTCGTAGGTAGCGCGCGTGTTTCTAACCTTGGCGCGCGCGTCAAACAATGCTTTCTGATCTTCCGCGTTTGTCTTGGGAATCGTGCCGGTAACGAGACTGCGCTCGTTCGCGCGGGCTTCGTTGAGGGCAGCGACCGCTTCTGCGCGTTGGGCCTGAAGGTCTTTTGACTCCAGGACGGCGATGACTTCACCAGCGCGCACGATCTTGTTTTTCAGCAGGGCCATCTTCCTTATCTGAGCACTAATCTTCGGGCCGACGTCGGCTTTCTCGCGCGGCCAGATAGTGCCGACCGCCGAAATCTGCGCGGCGATGCTTTCTTTTTCAGCCTTAACCACCTTGACGCTGACTGTCGGCGTGACTTCGGTTTCAGTTTCAGTTACCCCTCTCAATCGCCAAATAATGAGGATGATTAGTGTCAAGGCGATCAACGCGACCGCTGCCACGACCAGAACAAGATTTCGCCGTCGAGTTGCTTGTTTCTCGTTCATGTTTGTCATATCCCCAATTTGCCGTCTCAGAAGAGTCCTTAGTGACGGAGTTAGAAACCGTTGGTATTGCATCCGCGGTACTTCGCCTCAAAAGTTTCTGCGGTCACTGCGTTGAAGACACTTCCGAACGCTGCAGAACAGCGAAATGTTTATAGAAGAGGCGACCTCTTATCCTCTTCTTTCCGGATTGAGCAAAACGGAAGCGTTTTTGCTCAATCCGGTCCCAAATAAGAAACCCACCCGGAGCTATAAACATTCCGTGCCTACGGCACGGCCTCCGATTTCCAAACTCACTGAAATGTGGAGAACACTTTTGAGGTAAAGGCCTCCCGTCTCTCACACGAGCTCTCACTGTCCGGTCGCTTGACGCAATCGCGCCAGCGCCGTTTGATAATCGAAGAGCGCCTGGTAGAGCGCACTGCGCTGTTCCACCAGCGTGGTTTGCGCGTCGGTGACTTCCACTATTTGCGCTTCACCAGCGCGGTAACGTGCAATGGATGCCGCCAAATTATCCTGGGCTTTGATCACGCCTTCGCGTGCAAGAGTAATGCGGGCTGCGGCGCTGGCGGCTTGGCTTCGTGCCGCATAGAACTGTTGGGTGAATCCACGCTGCGCCAGAATTCGTTCATTCTCGGCCATGTCCACCCGCAGACGTGCTTGGCGCTCACGGCTGCGGCTGGCGCCCCAATCGAAGATCGGAACCGTCACACTAATCGAGGCAGACACACCAGTGTGTTCCTTCAGGCGCGGCCCCTTCAAAGAATCAGTATCAAAGCCGCCATTCACCGAGTAAGAAAGTGTCGGCAAGCGATCTGCACGAGCGATCCTGATCTCCTGTCGTGCCGCCCGCAGTTGTTGTTCTAATTGCGTAAATTCTGGCCGGCGGACAACGTCTTCAGCCTTGAACTGTTGATATTCAGAATTAGTGGGAAGCGCCAGGGCCAGATCGGTCGTGCCGATAGGTCTGGTGAATTCATAACCCACCAGAACCCGCAAAGCTCCCGCCGCGACTTCCTCGTTTATGCGCGCTCGTTCAAGTTCGTCGCGACGCGTTAGCGTTTGCAATTGCGCGCGCGTGAGATCAACGGCAGCAACCTCGCCGCCGCTCAAAAGCAAGGCGGTAATTCGTTCGAACTCTTCCGCTGCAGAAAGATTTCCTACTGCCGCGCGGCGTTGTGAGCTTGCCAAAGCCAGTCCGTAATACGTTTCAATCACCGCCTGGGCCAAAGCCCGTCTTGCTGCATCTGTCCCGGCGCGTGCCGCTGCCAACAGAGCGCGATTCTTAGCGAGGGTGGCGCGGAGTCTCCCGGCGATATCAAAATCTCCAGATACATTAACGAGCGCGTCATACACACCAATCCCATCACTGGAAACGAAACTGGGAGCGCGCGGCTCTCCCGGTGGCAAACCGAGAGCAGGTGTCGTGTAGATATAGCTTAGTGGAGCGCTGACTTTGGGCAGGAAAGCGGCTTGTGCTTGTCGCACATCTTCGGTGGCGATGCGCTCATTGAGTATGGCAGTCTGAAAAGTC
>DATENS010000108.1:0-5426 GCA_035274925.1 Pyrinomonadaceae bacterium
AAGTAAAGCACTGAGCCGGCATACGGCCCCACGCTTTTCTTTCGAGGCTTTCCGAACAAAGCGAAAGCGACGAGCAAAGCCACGCTTGGCCCAAGCAACCACTTCATCAGACGTTCTGCGATGTTGCCGGGCATTCCGTAGGGCCGCTCAATGGCGAAATAAAACGGACTGTCATCCCACACCGGTCCGACGAAGATGGGCGACTCGGCTTCGTACTGTTGCAGAGTCTTTCGGCCAGAGAGCACGTCGGCGATTCCTGCGGGCGCTTTGCCTCCGGGCATCACTATCGTCTCCGCCTGTGTCCAGTTCGTTGAGATCTCATTCGTTTCAGCTTCGGTAAACGGACGCTTGCGCAGCATGAACAGCATCTGCTTGTAATCATTTGGCGCGGCCTGCTTTTCCAATAAGACGGCAACTCGCTTCGAAGCTTCGGCGGCGCCCAACGTGGCGACCGAATTCGAGACGAGACGCGGAATGTCCATCTCCCAACGCAAAACGACCAGGATGCCGTTGTCGGAAAGATGATCGTAGTAAGCGCGCATCGCTTCAGTGGTGTAGAGATAATTCTCTGAAAGCGAAAGTCCGCCTGACGCTACTGACGCCCAGGAGTCGACGAAACCAAGCAGGATGATGTCGAACTTACGATCGGTGCGGCTGATGAAGTTGCGGCCTTCGCTCAGGACTGTTTCCACGTCAGGCCGATCGTAAAGATTGCCCGCGCGCGCGCCGTAGCTGCGCACAAACTTCAGCATAAGCGGATTCATTTCGACGGCGGTGACTCGCTTGCTGCCGGACGCGAGCGCGGCCACCACATCAGGCCCGCCTCCGGGACCGATGATCAGCGTCTCGGCATTCGGCGTCAGTCGAAACGGAAGCGCGCGGTACGAGCCTTTCATATCCTGCACACTTTCGAGGCGCCCATCCCAATTGTGAATCCCAGTCCACGCATCCGAATCGATGTAGAGCCGCGCAAAGCTGTTCGGCAGTCCTTCGACGCAGTCAATGCGCGAATACGCATTCCAACCGGTCTGGACGATATGCGAGCCGGGCGACGCATCCATCTGATTGCGCATGGCTTTGGTGGTACCGGGCTTTACACGGAACGTTCCGAACTTCATCGCGGCAAACGCCGCCGTCACAGCTACCATCACGCCGATGACCGCGATGATGATGGCAGCCCGGGGCACTAGCCCGACCGGGTCAGAACCGCCTGCGGTAGCGGGCGGGCCTTCTCTTTCTCTGACCTCTGACTTCTGGCCTCTGACCTCTTCGCTTTTCGACAGACTCATTAAGACGGCAGCAATTGCCGGCGCAATCGCTCCAACAAGCAGCGCCGTCTCTCCACCCAGAAGATGTAACAGCGCCGTCACCACTACGGCGCCTAACGCTGCGCCAATCAAGTCATAGAAGTACAACGAGCCCGCTTCCGATCGTCGCAGATCGAACACGATCGAGATCGCCATACCCGCTAAATAAAACGGCAGCAGCGGCGCCAGAAAATAGAGCGGCAACCGATCCATGTCGAACGGATATCGCACCAACAGCCACAGACAAAGCGGAATCGCTAATGCATAGAGCGTCGTGAGGATTGCCGCCATGTTCATCGACAGTGGCCTCGCGCGCTTGAGCAGATGAATCGTAAATCCACCCAATCCCCATCCCAGCAAAGCGACTGAGATAGCGACGAAGGCAAAGTGATACCAGATGCTGGCGGAGTAGATGCGAGTGAGTCCAACTTCCAGAATCAGACCCGAAAGAGTAATAAGAAAAACCGCGATACGAGTGCGCATAGGTGGAGTAGTAAAGGGGATGAGGGAAGAAAGGTCAAGCGTAGAGAGCGCTGCTACCTTACAGAATTGGCGCGCGATTCGATGGATTTTGCAGCCATCGATGCTTCCTGTGCAGTGTCGGAACTGCCGTCGGCCTGGGCGGCTTGTTGGATTAGAGCAAGGTCTTCTTTGGTGCCGACGTAGGCGAGGGCGCGGAGGGCTTCGCTGATGGTGGCTCGGTCGGGAGCGAGCCAGGCGATGGTTTGGTTCACAGTCACAGCATCGCCCTCTTTGGCAGCGGGCGCACTCGTGCCCGGCGTCGGCCCGATCTTGCCGCTCACGGGGGCGCGAAACTCCTGAACGTTCCCTGTCGTGTCGCGGATGCGCGCGAGGAGCGAGCCGGTTCTGATCGGACTTCCCTGTGGCAGCAGGCTAATGAGCGTGCCGGCGATCGGCGACTTCACTTCGAAGGGTTGCAGCATCGCGCGCAGCTCAGGACGGCCGGAAGCGTCGTTGAATCGCACAAGCTGCAATGCCGCGTTGCGTCGAACGATCGGCTCGCTGTCTTTGAGTAAGGCGATGATGGCCTGCCGAAACTCTTCTGATTTGTTGTCCTGGCCCATTACCCAGGCGGCGGTCTTCCGAACTTCTGCGCTCGAACTCCTCGAGAGCTCGATGATGCGCGGATAGAACTTCTTGACGTTTTGATCGCGCTTCTCGATGCGAGCCTCGATCTGAGTTAAGGCGTGCTGGATATGACGTGGTTTACTCTCGTCGGCGAGATATTCGGTGATCTTTTCGTCGGACAAAGCGCGCCCGAACCACGTCCCGTACCAGGTAAGGAAAGGAACGATGATGAAGAGCGCGGCCACGACGATGAGCCACCAGTTTGAGGGGCGGCGCTTGGGAGCGGGAGTGGCTGCTGGAGAGTTTGTCCCGTTGCGATTTAGAACTTCATTTTCCATTCATGATTTTAGTTCCCTCTCCCAGAGGGAGAGGGAATAAAAACACCGGATTGATTCACCTACCTCGAAGGATAGAGGTGATAAAGCATCAAGTAAACCACTACCCCGGTAATCGAAACGTACAGCCACATCGGCAGCGTCCAGCGAGCAATGGCCTTGTGCCTTAAGAAATTACCGCGCTTCGCACGCAGGAACGTGACTATCACAAAAGGCACGATCACCGCCGCGAGGATCGTGTGCGTCAGAAGGATAGCGAAGTAAATAGGCCGCACAATTCCCTGCCCCACGAACTTCGTCGCGCCATGTTGCGAGTGATAGGTCAGGTACGAAATCAAAAACAGAATGGACACCGACAAAGCAGCAACCTGGCAGTTGCGATGTGCGATTACATCCTTTCGGCGAATGAAGAAATAACCCGAGGTCAGCAGGACAAAACTTGTGAAGTTAAGAAATGCATTGAAGTGAGGTAAAGCGGAAATGAAATCGGACATTTATAAGAAAATAGTGGTCAGTGGTCGAACGGGATTCAAAGTGAATCGTTTCTTGAATAAGGCGGCGCTGCTTACTGCTTACTGCTTTCTGCTTACTGCTTTCTGCTTACTGCCCACTCCGTTCCGACTTGTTCATTTCGGCGACCATGCGGTTGACGTCAGGAGGCAGCGCGCGTCCACGCGCATCTTTTAGTGCCGGGGCTGAACGCAGCGCCACCAAGGTGCCGCCCGAACTCACGGGAATTCGAGCGGGACTACCCGAGGGAGAGGTTAACTCGCCTTTGGCGAGCTTTCTTTGCTCGAGCTTGCGCATGAGAATTTCCTGCGCCGGCACAGCCAGAAACGTGAGCGCGATTAGCGTGGGAACGACAGTGAAGAAAAGTCCATCGGTGCTGATGATGCTGCCGGCTGCCAGGAAATTGTAAGCCACGAATGCCAAGAGCAGCAGAGCGCCTACGACGCAGATCAAGTTCAACAGCCTCTGTTCTCTCATTGAATTAGCCTCAATGCCGATTGACGCAGTCATCTAGCGTTTTTCTCTTCTCCAAATGCTCCTGCGCCCTCCCTTACGGTCGGGCTACTGCCAGAATTTCCTGCGCCCTCCCTAACGGTCGGGCTACTGCCCCGATCAGTGTTTTTTGCCGCCGGCCTTCGCCGGTTTGTCCGAAAGCTTCTCATACCCGCAGCGCTCGCATTGCCACATCGGAAAAACCGCGTTCGGATCGCCGGTGTTTTGATAGACCGCGCGCTGTGACGGAATGATCTTGCCGCCGCATTGCGGACAGGCCCGCCCACGCGTGGTGAGGCGATCGATGTCGACCTTTAAAAGTGCAGCGTGATCGTCGGCCATTATCCCTTCCGATGGCGAAACGCGATTACAAAGATCGTCACAAAAATAGAGACCGGCGGCGCCAGCAACACGAGCACGCCGATATTCAGGTTCCGGGCGAACGCGCTGTTGCCGCCAAAAGATCCGCGGCACATTGCGCATTGCGCCAGCGCAGAATCAGAAAAGACGAGCAGGCACGCCACCGCACCCACGGCGAGAAACAAAAATCGATGGAGGCGTCGCGAGCTCATGGATTCCGCTTTAATGACCCTCAGGCGCGGCCGGTATCGCTCGTTCGTCACGCAAATTCTTCGAACGGAAACTGTCCGGGAAAAACACCAGCAAGAGACAGATACAAATCACCACGGCGGGCACAACCGTCAGAATCAGATTCATGCGCTCAAAACGCAGGTGCATGAAATAAGCCACAATCAAGGCCGCTTTAATGATCGACGCGCCCAACAGAATCACCAGCATGAAGATGACCGGAAGCTGAATGTAGCCGAGAAAAACTTCCAGCCCGGTCAATGCCAGCAGCCAAATCCAGATGGAAATGAAGAGTTTGTTTGAGCCGGCAAAGTGCTCGTGCGATTCAGTGTGTGCGCTCATTGTTGGTTCTCCAAGTCTCAGTTTATAACCCAACCGCTAACGCAGGTGGTACTGACCTTAGTGCTTCGGATAAATCGACAACAGGTAAATCAACGGGAACACAAACATCCAGACCAAATCGACGAAGTGCCAGTAGAGACCGCTGATCTCAACATCTTCGTGATTCAGTTTGTTGACGCGGGCCGCAACGACCAGCAAATAAATGCATCCCGTAAAGACGTGGAACATGTGCATGCCGGTAATGCCGAAAAATGTCGCGCCAAAGAGCGGCGTGGAACCGGGCCACTTCTCTGCCCATTCGGTCGGCAACTGAAACGGCTTCAAGCCTTCCTGCATCAGGTGCTGCCACTCAATCATGTGGAGCACGATAAACGTCGCGCCCAGCACCGCGGTGGCGATGATCCATTTGCGTGTTTTCGACTTTTCTCCGCGTGAAGAGGCGGACACCGCAAACACCATCGTCAAGCTCGATGAGAGCAGCACGAGGGTCATCACCGAGGAAAAAACTATGCTCGGATAGAAATGGAAGGGCGTGGGCCAGACATTCGACGCGCGCAGATAGGCATAACCCATGAGCAGCGCAGAGAAAGTGAGCGAGTCCGACATGATGAAAAGCCACATGCCGAGCTTTCGGTGACCCACTCGATACGGGTGCACGCCGCCGCCCCAGTCGCTCACAATTGCTTGTGCTTCAGTTGCCACCAGTCACCTCCGAAAGTATTTCGTTTAGAGTCGGGCTACTGCCCGACCCGCGGGCGGTAGC
>DATENS010000109.1:0-7065 GCA_035274925.1 Pyrinomonadaceae bacterium
TGCAAATCGTCGGAAGCTACGTCGTATTGCTTCAAATAGAATTCCGAAAAGCCTGCCAGCTTCCAGGCTTCGGCATTGGTCGGATCACTGGCGGCGATCTGCTTGGCCTCTTTGGCTGCCGCGGCGTACTGCTTTTGCTGAAACAGCTGATAAGCATGCGTCGTGTCGGATGAGACGGGCGCCTCGCCCACCGGCTTCGTTGGTTTCACATCGAGCAACGGCGCGTTCTTGTTGGTGGCCGGCGCCGGCGTGGGCGCAGGTCCAAGCAAAGTATCAGGCGGTTTCACGCGTCGCGGCCGAGTCGACTGCGCAGCCGCGTGAGCGACGGTCGCCAGAGCGATGGCAGCGCCTATCAAAGCCAGGAGGGTGCGTTTCATAACGGGTAGATTCTTTCAGACTTTGGCAAAGATTTTCAACACGAGGAGAGTAAAACGCTCTCTTTCCGATGCGCCAGGCCGGGTGGCGGTTTCCTTCAAGCAGAGTAAAAAAGCGGCCGGCGAGAGCAATTTAGTGGGGCGGCGCCGATCTCACCCCACGGCCGATGCGGGGTATGGAAATCCCACGGGAGTAGGTAAGGCCGGATCGACATGACGGCGCATCGCCGCATCGGTTACCGCGAAGCCCCAATTGATCAGTCTTTCCTTCTCCAACCGGCCCAGGCCCTTCAGCCGCGTAGGAGTGTCAGCCAGGCGTAAGGTTTGCTTGAACGGGCAGGGCAACGCATTGGCCAGGTGGTAGTCCGAAATGTCTGTGCGAATGCCCCAGTAGGTTCCTTTGCGTTCTTTTTTCTTGTAGGAGTCGACCACTTGTCGCTTCCGCAAACTTCGCACCTGATTGTCGATCACGCCCAGCACTCGCACCGAATGCATTAACCAATTTCTCCATGGCTTGGGTTGCGCGGGCATATGTCCTCCGGCGTCACTGACCAGGACCGTGTCAAATTCCTTCCACACAGTTTCCAAACCAAGATTGTCGTATACGCCGCCATCAGTCAGCACCAATTTGCTGGTGTAGGGTTTAACTTCCAAATCGGTCCCGGTGCCGGGACTAAAAAGTGCTGGATCTAAATCTAATACTAGTGGCGAAAGAACAGGAGGAAAGGCGCTTGATGCCGCTACGGCTTTTGCCAGTTCGATAGTCGGAGATTTTATTTGACCGACGCGATAATCCCAAAAGTAAGGTTTTGAGAAACGACTCAACACGCCGGACTGCACACTGGTAGCATTGATCACGAAGCGAGGGCGATCGGGCAGGTCCTGGAGCGTAGCATTTCCGAAAAGATGTCTTCGATAGGCGCCGGCTACACGATTGCCGATGCTGCCCGGCCCGAAGATTCCGGCAAGGATGGCCCTCACATCGACTGTTCGGGATGCGAACGAGAGAATCGGCTCGATGAATTCCTGCTGCAGATTTTGTGCGACTCCGTTGGCGTCAAAATTCAAAGCCGGCCAATGCAGGCCGAGCACTCCTGCGGTGATCGATCCGCCCGATACGCTCGAGATTCGCTCCAACTTCGGCAAATAACCAAAATCATTCAACCGCCAGATCGCTCCCACGTGGAACAGCATCGCGCGGTAGCCGCCGCCCGAAAGGCACAAACCTATTCCTGGCCGGGGCGCTTGTGATGATTCTGTGCTGGTAATCGGCAGCGAATCGGGCGGCGGTGAAGGAGTTGGTTGCATGAGCGCAGTTGGGAATTGACGCCCTGGGATCACTTACATTTTGGTTTACAAGAGAGACTCAGATTCTCTCTGCACAACTCTCGGTCAAACCAATGAGTGGCCCGAAGGCCACTCATTGGGATATCAGCTTAGAAATGCAGCTTGAGACCGAATTGGAACTGCCGCTGATCAAACGCGGCGGTCGGGCGGCTGTAATAACGTCCGTTGCCGGCGCGCTGATTGAATGTATTGACGTCGCGGAAGTCCGGTGAAGCGGCTGCCTCATTGAACCGATTAAACAGGTTGAAGCCCTCCGCAATAATGTCCAGGCGCATACGCTCTCCCAAACGAATGCCGCGCATCACCCGCATATCCAGCGATGCGTAGCCATGTGTTATCCCCATGTCGCGACCAAGATTGCCCGGAGTAAAGGGCGTCGTGGGAACAAAGAGAGTGCCGTTGGAGGCGACGCTCGGACGATCGTTGGAGCTCTGGAGGTCTCCGTTCGAGTCGGAACCCGTCAGAATGTTGAGGGGACGACCCGAAGAGATTTCCAAAATCGGCGCCAGGGTAAAGTCTGAGAAGAGCCGCTTAGCCGTACTGGACGAGTCGCGCCACGATACCGGCGAGCTGATTGCGCCACTGAACACAAAACGATGGCGCTGATCAAAGAGAGAGTCGGCACGTTCCGCAGCGAAGTTCCTGTTATTTTGCGGCTTGAGCAGCGTCTGCAAGTCGCTCGAATCGTCGATCGAGTGCGACCACGTGTACGACGCCAGAAACTGGAAGTTGTTCGCGTAGCGTCTTCGCAGTTCCAGATTCATCGCGTTGTAGCTTGAGTTGCCGTCGGACAGTTGCGCGTCGACTTCACCAAAGGGCGAAAGCAGGCCGGGAGTACGCAGGCTGTTTGCTCCCGCCAGGGCGGCATCAAAAGTCGCCTTTGAGACTCCGGTGAGCGCATTAATGAAGAAATAATTCGGTGCGTTCGGTCGGAAGAAGTTGGCCGCGATCGGATTTACCACGCCCTGGCCCAAAGCGTTTCTCCCTAACATGCCAGGAATAATTAAGGTGAACCCTGGCGGGCATCCGGCGCCCGGACATGCGGCTGGGAATTGTAGTCCGAGGGCGACCGCTTCCGAACTGCTGACCGGATCTCGTCCCGCAAAGCGACGGAAGTTTTCAATCAGCAGATCGCCGCGCGGAGAATTTATGTCCTGCGGGTGCGGCAGGTGGTGCGCGCCGACGAAAATGTAACTGGCCGATAACGTCATGTCCGAATTCAACTGACGTTCGATCGTCAGGTTAGCCTGATTCGCATAGGCGTACTGAAAGTCCTGAGCGACAGCCAGGGTAAATGGAAAGACCGGACCAAAGCCCACAAAGGTCTGATCGTTAAAGCGGACGCGGCCAGGTAGATATTGAGAGGTGCGGGCCACCCCCGGCGTGTTAAAGCCGGCCGGCAGCGAAGCGCACAGAGGATTCGTGGTGGCCTGGGAACAAACCGTGCCCTGGAATATCTGCAACGGATTCAACAACTGGTTTGGCGCGGGATTTCCAGGCAGTACGTTGAAGTATTGCTGCTGCTGAGCGGCGTCGGCAATGTCCGAGTTGAAGGCGATCGCCAGCAATGGGTGGTCGTAAAAGATTCCATAAGCGCCGCGAACTACGGTCTTGCCCTTACCACCGATGTCCCAGGCAAAGCCCACTCTGGGCGCGAAATTATTGGTATCGCGCGGAAAGCCCTGCTGCACTCCCAGCGAATTTTGCGCGGCCAGAAGATCCCCGGCGGAAAGCGCAATACTGGTCAGCGGATCAGTGAAGCCCACCGGGGCAATCGTGTCAGTCAGCTCGACGTCGTAACGAATTCCGTAATTGAAGGTTAGATCCGGACGGATCTTCCACGAGTCCTGGGCAAAGAAAGCAATTGGCCGATTCTTGATTGAGCTGTTGGGATTGCCGAAGCCCTGGATGTAAACAGACGGAACACCCAATCCGTATGACTGGACCGGTAGAAGTTCCGGCGGCGTACAGTAAGCCGCTGGGACCGCTGCGGAACACGCAGGCGTGGCGGCAGAGCCGTCGAGAAATAGCTTCAGTGTGCCCGGCGAGACCCCGCCAAAGTTGAACAGCCCGGGAAAGTTCAATTGAAATTGTGCGCCCACATCAATGAAGTTAATGTCGCCGCCGAATTTGAAGGTGTGGTTGCCCCAGATGTAATTCAGGTTGTCAGCGAATTGATATCGCTTCTCAGTCCGGTCGACGGGCGAAAAAGGATTCGAGCCCATATACGCTGTCCCGATAACCTGAATCGCCGTTCCGGGAATGGCCGAATCAAACGTTGCGTGACGGCGGCCGAAGCTGAAGCGCGCTTCATTAACGATATTGTTCGAAAGTGTGGACGATACAGCTCCGGTAAACGAGACATCGCGCAGCGTTTGAATGCCCGTGCGCGAGTAATCGTTCTGTCCTACTGTCTGATTCTGAGATTCGTCCTGAATGCCTGTCAGATCGCTTGGGTTGTAACCAAAGCGGAGGCTCAGACTGTGTTTTTCGTTAAATTGGTGGTCGCCACGCAGCGAGAAGAAACTCGTCGATTCTGAGATAGGGAAGATCCGCGCCAGACTGTTCAAAGCGCGAAATGCCACCGGCCGGCCGGCCGCGTCAACCGTACTAAACCCGGGAAGCACATTGTTATTACCGAGCGTAGGAACTGGAGTGCAGGTTTGAAAGAACCGTGAGCCGATGATAGTTCCGGGAGCAATAACGGTCGGACAATTTCCCGGACTGCGCAAAGAGCTGGCTCCGGTCAGGCCGATTTGGCCACCGGTCGAAGCAAAGTATGCGTAAACGACTGCGCGTTGTCCGCGCGCTGCGTCGCCCGTAGTCGCGGCAGCCGTAAGCTCATTACCAATGAATGCAGCCTGGGCCGCGGTCAGATTCGGAAACGTCTGCAAACCGATACCGGTGATCGGAAAAGCAATGCTGTTGTTGAGATTGGCTCCGACATCGCTGGTAAAGAAACTCGACTCCTGCCGGCGTCGTTGCTCGAAACTGGTAAAGAAGAACGTCCGGTCCTTCTTAATCGGTCCGCCAAAAGTCACACCGTATTGGGCCCGGGTGAATGGCGGCTTCTTATTCGGATTATTGTCTATTAGCGGCGCGAAGGCGTTCCGCGCCTGGATTGAGCTATGCCGGATAAATCCAAAGACGTTACCGCGATAATCGTTGGTTCCGCTCTTGGTAACGACGTTGATAATTCCGCCGGTGGCGCGCCCGAATTCCGGCGCGTACGAGTTCGTGGCGATCTGGTATTCCTGGACGGCCTCCTGACTAACCGTCAGGCGTGAGGTGTTGACGGAGTTGTCGGTGTAATCAGCGCCGTCGACTTGCACGAGCGTTGATCGGCCGCGTTGGCCGCCGATATTCAAACCTGATGTGGGTGCTGGTCCAATGGGACGGCCGTTGTCGCGTCCAACGGTCGATATAGTCAAGGCGAAACCGGTAGCGCTTCGTTCGTTGATCGGAAGATCGTTGATGCGCCGCTGGCCAATCGTGTTCGCGACGGCGTTGCTGCTCTTCTCAATCAGTCCCACGTCCTGGGCGGCAATATTTACTACCGCTCCGATATCACCGATGGCCAACGGAACGTCCAAATCTGCGCGCTGGCCCACCGTGAGGGTCACGCTGGCGATTCTGCCTTTTGAGAAGCCGGTGGCTTCAGCGGTCACTTCATAGTCGCCCGGCGGCAAACTAATGATTTGGTAGGCGCCGTCATCATTGGTCGTCGCTTCGCGGGAAACGTTTGTCGCCAGATTGCGCGCGGTAACCGTGGCGCCTTTCACTGCCGCGCCATTAGGATCACGCACATATCCCTGCAAATCCGCCGCGTTCGATTGCGACTGAGCCAGTGCAACGCTCGCAAAGGTAACCAGAGCCAAGCAAATCAACAGAACCTGCTTCACCATTCTGGACCATTCGGGGGAAGAAAACATTTTAAGTTGCTCCTTCTTGTCAGATTCGAAGTTCGTCTCACTGCTAACTGCTGCCGGCAGTGATAGTCGCAAACTTCTGTTTAGTTTTATTGGTTCCTGTCTCGCACGGCAGCTGGGAAGGTCTGCCCCAACGGGATTTGCCTGAAAATGAGCTACGCGATTGAGAAATGCTTCGCCAAGCGATCCCTGCGGCCTGTTTGTACCCCAAAAACACCGATCTGGCAAGGCTTTTAGCCGATTAGGGTTAAGCAGACACGCTATTTAAACGAGGGAGCGGACGATAAGTTTCCTTCAGACGGCGATCGCGTGGCCCGCGTAAGGCGCCGGCGCAAATATTCGCTGCCTGCGAGGAACCGAATCGTGACGTCGGCTAATCCTGGGATGAACGCCGCGCGGCGCATGATCGAACAGAGCCGCAGGCGCGAGTTGAACATCTGCTGGTAAGAGTCTTCATAAGCCGGGCCAATTGTCTCTTCAGCCTCGGCGGATTTGTGCAAGCGCTCGATAATTACCTGCGCGGCCAGGTCCCCACTCTCGAGGGCCATCAGCATGCCGCTGCCGGTAAACGGATCGATGAACGCGGCCGCATCGCCGATTGCCAGTAAACCCTTCGCCGGCGAGGACGAATGCTTACCGAAACCGTCGAGCGAAACCGCCAGCCACTCACTTTCGACCTGCGCCGGAGCCAACGTTTGGGCCGCTCTTCGGTTCTGACAAACAAGATCGCGCATTACTCGATTGGCATCCGAATGACGAGCACGGACATCGCGCGCATTGACGATAAAGCAGAGGTTGCTGAACCCAGCCTCGATGTTGTTCAGTCCGCCATAACCACCCGGATAAAAATAGATTTCACAGGCGCCAGGCGCGACTTCGGTGTTGCGGAGATGGGCCTTGAAAGCGACCATCGGCGCGCGCCGCGAAGGCGACGGCGCCCGGGAAATCCTTTCGCACATACGCGCCAGCGTTCGTGACCTTCCGGTTGCATCGATGATAATGCGGGCGCGAAAGGTGTCATCGGCGCCGCCTCGTCTTAAGGTGAGGCCGGCCACGCGATCCTTTTCCAGAAGCAAATCTACAACCTGCGCGTCTTCCAGCACGGTTACGCCGACCTCAGCCGCGCGCCGCAACAAACGTTCGTCCATCTCAGCGCGGCTCAGGCCGAGGGCGATTCCACCGTTGCCAAACCATTGGCTAGGCACACGAACATTCGACCCAGTGCGGGAATAGAAGACAGTCTCAGTTAAAGTCGAAGGACAGCCGGCGTGCATCTGCCGGGCCACACCGAGTCGTTCAAAATGTGAAGTGCACTCGGGAGAGATGAATTCGCCGCAAAGTTTTGGGCGCGGAAACTTCTTCTGCTCGGCAAGTAATACGCGCGCGCCTTTCAAGGCCAGGTGGATCGCCGCGCT
>DATENS010000110.1:0-2808 GCA_035274925.1 Pyrinomonadaceae bacterium
GGACGAGTTACACGAGTCCCATTTAAAATTCCCCAGGCGCAACCTTATTAGAAGTGGGACTCGTGTAACTCGTCCTTCCAGGTGTTGGGCTTTTGGGATTTCAAAATGGTTGCCGGGTTTGCTGCAGCGCATCGCAGGCCGTTATCATCGGAAGCTCCAAAGCGAATACGGCGACGGAGTGATGCCCTCAAGGCGGCGGCGAATCTCGCGATCGATCCGCTCCTCCACGCCTCGGCGACTCCAATAGTCCGCTGCCGCAGCAAGCTCGGCTGTGTGCTCCTCTCTCACCTGCGCCTCGATCGCAGCTCGCTTTGCTTTGAACTCCGGACTGCGAAGAAGTCGCTGAAGGCCATCAAGAACGAAACCTGATGATCGACTACTCATAATGTGTGGAGCGAACTAGAGTGATTGTTATGGTCATGACGCATATTACGCCAAAGCCGAACGCCGAGGGAATTTGGGGAAATTCGACATGGTGGCCGCGTTCACTGGTCAGGCCACTACTGCCGGAAGGATGGAAGGCTCGCCGATGACTTGAAAAACAGTGATTAGGCGTTGTGTGCTCATGACCTGACTCTCCGTGAGAAAATAATGCCGCACGCCAAAACTGCTCCAGCACAACCTGCAACAGCAGCCCTCGTCCACATGGATGTAAATTCCCCGCGCAAACCCATGAGCAAGCCGAAGAGAATGATCGCAACTCCTATCGGCCAGATTCTTTTTGGTCCTGCGTGCTTTGATGGTGGTGTTTCCACGCCGTGTGGCTTAACAGTGATTGTTATTCATCTTTTCGGATAGTAAGCGCCAAAGGTGTTAACGGGCAAATGAATGTTGATCATCGTGGGATGGATCAAGCGCTTCATTTTCTTTCATGGCAAACGTCATCCCGTAGGCGAGACAGGAATGCCTCGCAACTTTGCCGGTCTGGAGACCGGCGTTACAAAACACAGCGGCGGGGACTCGGAAACGTGAATAAAGTCGTTAACCAACCACTCAAAAAACTGTCATAGTGAAAAGAGAGCAGGACGTTTTTGTCCTGCCTCGGGTGTCAGACTGAGATGAAAATGATCGCTCCGTGGCTTTCAGTGGTTTACCTTCCTCTCGTGGCGAAGCCCGTTAACGGACGGACGCCTCGTACGATCTCAAAATCGCACACGCCTAAGTCGTTGCTCACCAGCCGGATACGAAAAGTGGTGGAGGGGTTTCCGTACGAGTGCGTACGAAACCGTGAAATCCCGAGAGCAGGGTTTGCTTCTCAGCCAAATTGGTGCGATAAAAGCTTTACGGCCGTATGAGATGATTCAACCGCTGTTACAGTCGCACTTGGAGCCGGTAGCCCAGCGGCTACGGCGGTTGCGACTGCTTCGGGTGTTCGCGTGGTTTTGGTTTGGAGCGGCTTTGGCAGGCACCGCGCTTGTCGTCATGGGCCGATTGCTCGGGGAACCGCCGGCATTTCTCATCACGGCAGTTTTTGTCCTCGCTGCAATCATCGCGATCATCGTTCGCCAACGGCTGACCGCCTGGACGCCGGATTACCGCCAGATGGCGCGTGACGTCGAGGCGAACCACCCAGACCTGCACGCGCTGCTGCTCACCGCGGTCGAGCAAGAGCCGGATAGAGACACCGGTCATCTCAATTTTCTTCAACAACGTGTGATCGATCAGGCGGTTGAAGAAATCCGTCGGCGCGGGTTGGTGGAGACCGTTTCACCCGACGAACTCGGCAGAGCGGAGTCACGCAGCTTCGCGCTGCTGATGCTGTTCCTGTTCTCTGTTACAATTGTCGCGGTGCTGATGCCACATCGTCGAGCTGAAGGAACTACCCTGGCAGACAGTCGGGTGTCCGTCAGCCCAGGCGACACGACGCTCGAGCGCGGCAGCGGACTGGTGGTGCTGGCGCGATTCGAAGGACCGCTGCCATCGGACGCGACTCTGGTGGTACAAACCGTGAACGCTGACACCCAACGCATTCCCCTGAACAAAACGCTCGACGATCCAGTGTTTGGCGGGAGCATTTCCGAAGTGAGCGGCGATCTGCTGTATTCGATTGAATTCGCTGGGCAGCGCACGCGCGATTTCAAAGTAAAGGTGTTCGATTACCCGAGGCTCGAGAAAGCGGATGCGCACGTGAGATTTCCCGACTACACGGGATTGGCCGAGAAAAATATTCCTGACACGCGGCGGATCTCGGCGGTAGAAGGCTCGAAACTCGATTTCGTTCTGCAACTGAATAAGCCGGTCGTATTGGCAACTCTCGTGGCCAAAGACAAATCGAGCATCGATCTGACCGTTGACACCAACACACCTTCAGTGCGCTTGAGTGACTTCGAACTTGCCGCCGGTAAAACCAAAAACTACGAGCTGCTCCTGCGCGATGCGGAGGGTCGCACCAACAAAGTTCCGGCGTTATTCACGTTTGATGTGCTGAAGAATCGGACGCCCGATTTGAAGTTGGCGGCACCGCGCGGAGACCAGCGCGTGTCGCCACTGCAGGAAGTATTGTTCGAAGCGGAGGCGTGGGACGACTTCGGACTGCGCGCCCTGGGGCTCACGTACACGGTCGCTGGGGCCGAGCCGAAATCGATCGCCATCAACGGCGCCACCACGACCAACGCCGAGAAGCGGCAATTCAAATACCTACTGCGCCTCGAAGATCTTGGGTTAACGCCCGACCAACTCGTTTCGTGGCATTTGTGGGCCGAAGATGTCGGGCCCGATGGCAAACTGAGGCGCACGTCTGGCGATATGTTTTTCGCTGAAGTGCGGCCATTCGACGAAATCTTTCGTGAAGACGAATCCGGTGGAGGC
>DATENS010000111.1:0-3967 GCA_035274925.1 Pyrinomonadaceae bacterium
GGTACACGCCTCTTCTACTCTGTGCGTCACAACTTCGGTACTGAAATGGCTAATGAAGGCATGCCGTTACCAGCGCTTGCTAATCTGTTAGGCCACAGTGACGTGAAGATGACGATGAGATACTACAACATGAATAAGAAAACCATTGACAAGGCTCGCGACATTCTCAACAGGAGGGCAGTGCCAATAGCTAAAGACAATCCTCGCGATTCACGCCAGCTTTAAAACGAGACGACCTCGCTGACGTTCCCTCTTATGGTGATTTTCATTTCATCATGACTGCGTCCACCCCCATCGCTCTTCTTAAGTAATCTTTTCGATCAGTGGGATTTTTGTATAGCAAGACTGATTGAGCCTGGCCGCGTGACTAACGCCAACGTCAGAAATGCTGAGGTTCTTCCAACGGTCTGAGGTCACAGCCAAATGGTGTAGTCAATTCAAGCGCCGGCTTGTTCGCCGGATTTTCCATTGACATCCCTCCCGGAAGAGCATAGTGTGTCGCCGCTCAAACTAAGCGGCTGAATTCTCACGGTCACGAGGAGCTAACCCCCAATGTCTCCTTTACCTCTAATTCACTCGATCTCGGCAGACTTCCTGCCCCTCATGAAAGGCATATACAAATAAGCAACACTCCTGACAACCAAACATTCAAGCATGTCCTCGATGGGAGTTGGTTAACCATAAAGGCGAGCGAAGTGAACGCGGATGGATCCGCCATCACCACGAGTGGCTTCAACTTCACCGGCTGGATGAACGCCACTGTGCCCGGGACCGTCCTCACCAACCTCGTGCAAAACGGAATTTACCCAGATCCTTACATCGCGGAGAACAACAATCTAATTCCCGATATTTATACTGCCGGCCGCGATTTTTACACTTACTGGTTCTACACCACCTTCGAGCTTCCGGCAGCCAGTAACGGACAGAGCGCCTGGCTGCAATTCCGAGGCATCAATTACTCGGCAGACATCTTCCTTAATGGATCCCAGATAACCATCACGCCGATTCAAGGAATGTTTCTCAGGCATGTTCTCGACATTACGAGCGTTGCTAACTTTGGCGGTGTCAATAGACTCGCAGTGATCGTTTATCCAGTGAACAATCCCGGCGATGTCGCTAACGGCGGGCAGGGAGGAGATGAGCAGATCGGCAAAGATGTGACTGCCCAGTATGTCGAAGGATGGGACTGGATCATTCCTATCAGAGACCGCAACACGGGCATTTGGGATCAAGTGAGTGTTATCACTACCGGCCCCGTGTTGATAAACGATCCATACGTAGTCACCAATGGAATTACCTTCCAGGGCACAACGAAAAATGCCGAATCGGCTGATTTGAACATCAGCATGGAGGTACGCAACGTTAGTACGGCACCACAGTCCGGCACGCTCAAGGTTGTCATCGGAGACGTAGAACAATCTCAAGCAGTCGCTATTCCCGCCGCGTCGTCCAATCAAGTTCAGATCAACCTGACACTCACGAACCCCGCCCTGTGGTGGCCCAACGGCTACGGCGATCAAAATCTTCACACGCTTGTGGTTTCTTTTGAGATAGATAGCCAGGGTGTGTCACACACGCAGAGTTTGCGTTTCGGTATTCGCCAGATCACATCGAATATAAACGGATCTAACGGCGGTAGGATCTTCCTCGTTAATGGTCAAAAAATCTTCATCAGAGGCGCCAACTGGATCATCTCGGATGGAATGCTTCGTCTCTCGGCAGAACGCTATCGTCATGACGTGCGAATGCATGCGGAAATGAACCTGAACATGATTCGCGTGTGGGGCGGGTCAATTGCCGAACGGCCCGAGTTTTACGATGCCTGCGACGAACACGGTTTGCTGGTGATGCAGGAATTCTGGATGACAGGCGACGTCAATGGCTCATGGTCCACAGGGACCCAGCATGAACCGCCATCAGTCAGAAATAAGTACCCGGACGATCACGCGCTGTATCTTACCTGCGCGAGCGATACCGTCAGGATGTTGAGGAACCATCCCAGTCTTTGTTTTTGGTGCGGGGGAAACGAGCTTCAGGTTCCTACACTGCCGCCTCCGGATATCGAGCAGGCGTTAAGCGAAGATATTATTCCTGACCTGGATGGACGACTTTACATTCCTTCTTCGCTTTCCGATGGTTTAGGACCCGGCGATGGTCCATACGGGATTCTTCCCAACAGCGCATTCTTCACGGGCGCTAACGTTTACACGTTTAATCCCGAAATGGGTTCGGTGGGAACTCCCGTGGTGGAAACCTTACGGCGTTTTCTTTCCGCTGCTGCGCTCACCGACTTTCCGAAGAATCAAACCTGGGGGCCGGAATGGAAGTTACATACTTATATTCCGTACTCGAACCCCGGAGCTAACTGCCCCGATCAGATCGCGAGCTATGGTACGCCCACCAACATGACGGTTGATGATTTTGCCTTGCGTGCTCAAATAGCGAATTACTTGCAGTATCGCGCGCTCTTCGAGGGCATGAACATGTCTATGTGGACCACGTATACCGGCATCCTGGTTTGGAAGGGGCAGAATCCGTGGACGGGATTGCGCGGCCAATTTTATGACTGGTACTTCGATCAGACTGGTGGTTATTTCGGAACGAGAAAAGCCTGCGAGCCACTGCACGTGCAGTTAAATTGGGATAACTTGAAGTTCGGAGTTGTAAACTGCACCGATACGGCGCTGGCGAACGCCACCGTTCAATACACGATCTATCACTATTTGACCAGCAAACAACTCTCGCAACAGTCAGTATCGGTTAACCAGGTCAACGCTTATTCTACATACACCAGCTCGTCGCCGATTGTCCTTCCGACCGACAACCTTCCCATCCATTTCATTCTCATGAAACTGATTGATGCCGGTGGTAAAACGCGCTCAGAAAACCTGTACTGGCGTTCGGCAGCCGATCCGGAAGATTTCACTGCGTTCATGCAACTCAAACAAGTGAATCTATCGGGCACTGTAAATGTCTCGACGCAGGGTCAGGAATACATGCTGATCGCAACGGTGACTAACCCGGCGGATAACGTCGCCTTCTTTATCCGGCTCAAAGTTATTAAGCCGCCGGCGGTGGCCGGAAGCGACAACCGCGTGCTGCCAACATTCTACGACGATAACTATTTCACCCTGATGCCCGGCGATAAAAGAACCATCACGATGCGTTGTTCGCAGAAAGATGCGGGCGGCGTTGTACCGCAAGTTTGGGTTGAGGGTTACAACGTCTCAGCAAGCCAACTCTAATCCGAATCACCATCTCGTTAGTCGCCCAGAAAGGAACAACATGTCTACCACAGAAGCTCAATTAAGGGCTCAACTCGGCATTCCCGACCCGGACACGGCCAAGCAGGTAATCATTCTCGCCAGCACTTCACATCTTGATTGGGACTGGCTTGCTACTTTCTACGACTACTATTCGAGCAATCACAATTTCGACTTCGAAAACTACGCCGTACGCGACATCTTCAACGATGCAGCTACTTATTGCGACGAAAATAAAAACAACGGTGGTCTAACCTGTACACAGAGCAACCCGAGCAAGCCTCCGCCTTACTATTATTCCATTGCCGAGGTGGGCTACTTGCAAGAATTTGCGGGAGATCCGGCCGGTCAGTTCGCAACGTTGCAGGGCGTGGGCGATCTGCTGCGTATCGTGGGCGGCGGTATAACTTCACCAGACAATCTGCTTCCTCATGGTGAGACCTTGTTGCGGAATTTCGTGATCGCAAACGCGTGGCTGCTGACTAATTTTCCTGCCGCTCCAAGCAGCGGATTGCCCGCTTTGCCAGCACTCCAGCAAGTCTGGACACCGGATGATTTCGGTCACGACGCTCAGTTTCCAATTCTCATGGAAGCGATGGGTCTTCAGGGCGTCGGCTTTTCTCGTATTCCCGGTGATCCACAACAGTATTGGACATTCGGCCAAGCGAACTCAGGAATCTCCGGCGGCCCTAACATGGCCGCAT
>DATENS010000112.1:0-31226 GCA_035274925.1 Pyrinomonadaceae bacterium
AATTCGTTCAAAACCATAGCCCTCGGACGGAAGCAGTCTCCCCGTCCTCTGCAATCACAGGAGGATTAATCACAAAATGAGTGACCCAAATCAGCAATGGCAACCACCACCGGCGCCGCCGCTCGCCGAAACTCCCGATGCCGGTGGTCCGGAAATGTCCACGCCCGCAACCTTGACGGGAATCTTTTTCGAGCCGGGCCGCGTGTTCGAATCTTTTCGTACGCGTCCTAAATTTCTGGTCGCGGGATTGATTATGGTGATTCTCACCGCCGGGGTGACGGCGCTTGTCTATCAACGCATGGACATGGGCCAATACATCCGCGACAAGATGGAGAGAAATCCGCGCAACGCCAATCAAACTGAAGAACAGAAAGAGATGGCCGTTACCATTGGCAAGGCTGTCGGATTCGTCATTCCTGTTTTTGTTCCGGTCACCATCGCCGCGGGCGCGGCCCTATATCTGCTCGGCGTAATGGCCTTTGGCGGGTCGATCAGTTACAAGAAATCAGTTGCCGTCTGGGTGTACTCGTCATTCCCTCCAGCCATTCTCGGCACCATTGTGGCGGTGCTCGTCTTGTTTCTGAAGTCGGCTGATCAGCTCGATCCGGAACGTCTGTTGGTGACGAATCCGGCGGCGTTCATGGGATCTGAATCATCGCCGGTGTTGCTGGCGGTGCTGAAGCAGATTGATCTGTTGGAGATTTACGGGCTCGTCCTGGCGGCGATTGGTTTGAGAAAAGTCGCGAAGATCTCTTCCGGATCAGCCTGGGGCGTCGTTCTGGGCTTCTTCCTGATTAAGGTGATTATGGCAGTCTCTTCAGCCGCGATATTTGGTGGGTAGGAAGGTGAAGTCAGTACCACCTGCGTTAGCGGGTTGGTTGGCCTGCGAAAGCCACCCACGCCACCGCAGTTGGTACTGACCTACCGACACTCATTCGTACCGCAGCGACTCGATTGGATCGAGGCGCGCCGCTTTCCAAGCCGGCCATAAACCAAAAACTACTCCGATGCCGACGCTGGCAATAAAACCCGCGACCGGCGCCCATAGCGGCACGTAAGACGGCATAATCAACTTCACGACCAGCGTCAACAGCCAGCCAATTCCTAATCCCACGAAGCCGCCAAAACCGGTCAGGGTCATCGCCTCGATCAAGAACTGCCAAAGGATGTCTTTACGGCGCGCGCCGAGGGCCTTGCGCACTCCGATCTCGCGTGTGCGCTCAGTCACCGAAACCAGCATTATGTTCATCACACCGATGCCGCCCACCATCAATCCGACGGACGAGATCACCACCATGGCCAGGGCAATGCCACCCGTGATCGAGTGGAAAGTGCTGATCAGGGCCTCGGTCGTCTGGATGCCAAAGTTATCGGGGGCGCCGAAAGGAACCTGGCGGCGCACACGTAACATGTCCGTCACCTGGTCCATCGCTTCCTGCATCATGCCGGGTTTTGCCACAGCGAGCACATAAATATCATCAGAGTTTGGCTTGAGTTTGCGCGCGACGTTGTAAGGCAGGTAGATGACGTTATTCTGGTCGTCAGATCCGCCGCTAAAGAGGAATTGCTCGCGCTTTTGCAAGACCCCGACAACGCGAAACTCCTGTTCGCCAATCTTGATGGTGTCCTCTAACGGAGAGCCGAACCTGAAGAAGTCGTCCGCCACCTTTGATCCGACTACGCACACGTTCGCGTTGGTGTCGTTTTCATACTGCGAGAAGAAGCGGCCCTCAGAGATAAACTGCGTGCCCGCCTTCTCAAAATCCGGAAGGGTCCCCTGAAGCGCAATCGACGCTGAAGTCTTCCCGCCGCCGCTAACGAGGATCTTTTGACCAAAAAAATTGTTGGTGATTTCAAGGAAGGGGACCGAAACTTCGACCGTGGGCAGCGTGGACAGAGCAATTGCATCGTCATAGGTCAGCGGCTTGCGCATGCGCTCTTCGCGCGACAACCTGCCCACATGAATGCCCGGGTTGTACTTGCTTATGTACATCGACCGGGTGCCGAATGATTCAACCTCTTTGGTGAACGCGGTGTCGATGCCGCTGATGATCGAGGCAATCAACATCACCGTTACCACACCGATGATTACGCCGATCACGGTCAGAAACGAGCGCAGCTTATTGGCGCGCAGCGTGTTCAACGCCATCCAGAGGTTCTCAAGGAAATCGGATCGGAAAAGGCCCATTATTTATTAATCAGCGCGTAGCGCTTCAATCGGATCTAGTCGGGCAGCTTTCCACGCGGGAATGATTCCCGAAAGAACCCCCACGCCTCCCGAAGCGGCCAAGGCCCCCATAATTGCCAGGACGGAAAGATAAGTAGGGAAGATCATCGCCGTAACGACCTTCCCGACAACCCATGCCAGAAAAATTCCCACGGCGCCGCCCATCGTAGCCAACGTGACCGCTTCCACCAAAAACTGTCTGAGGATGTCACCCCGGCGTGCTCCCAGTGATTTGCGCAGGCCGATCTCTTTAGTCCGCTCGGTAACAGAGACGAGCATGATATTCATAATGACGATCGCGCCTACGATCATCGCAATGCCGGGCACAGCGATGGCCACCATGAATATTGTTCCGAAGATACGATCGCGCAGTCCGGTGATCGCGTCGGGAGTGACGATGCCGAAGTTGTCTTTCTCTTTTGGTCCAAGGTGCCGGCGCGCGCGCATCAGAAATCGCACTTCATCGACTGCATCGTTGAAGGTCTCGTCGGTTTTCGAAGTAGCCGTGAAATAAAGCGAACGCTGGCGCACGAGCGGTCCAAAGTCCAGTTGATATGTCTTGAGCGGGATTACGATGAAATTGTCCTGAGGGATGCCAAACACAGTTCCCTTCACGGCTTCCACGCCGACCACTCGATAAGGTAAACCGCGAATATAGATTTCACCGCCCACCGGGTTGCCTGCGGGAAAGAGTTTGGTGGCGATGTCTGCGCCGATGTAGGCAACACGCGCCGCACTGTCGGCTTCAACTTCGGCGTAGAAGCGGCCGTACTCGATGTTGCGATTCTCGATGTCGGCAGTTTCTGACGTGGCGCCGCTCACGAAGATGTCTTCGAGGATCTGATCGCCGCGCTTGACCTCGGCCGGAGAGCCGCGCGCTTTCGCGCCGATCTTGCCGATCAACGTCGCTTTCTCTTTCAAATAGTCGTAATCGTCAAGTGTTAGTTCTTTGTTGCGGCGCTGGGCGGCGGCGATGGTATCCGTGTCTTTGAAGTCTTCGAAGGGATTGAAGCGCTGAACCGAAAACGACTTGGCACCGATGCCTGCGATCTTTTCGTCGATGTAAACATTGAAGCCCTGGATCAGCGACACGACGACCACAAAGGCGGTCACGCCGACGATCATGCCCAGCAGCGTCAGCGCTGAGCGCAGCTTGTGGGTCCAGATTGCAGCCACGGCTACTTTCAGGATTTCAATGAGTTTCACTGTTCTTTATACGGCAGGGGAAGGGATTTGGTTACTTTCGTTATCCGCCGATTACGCGGATAACGCAATGAAGGGGCTAATAACTCTCGTGCGCTCTACTCATACCGCAGGGACTCGATCGGATCCAGCCGGGCTGCCTTCCATGCGGGCCATAAACCAAAGATTATGCCTACACCCGCGGAAATGCCAATGCCGACGACCACGGCCCATGCGGGTACAAACGCGGGCAGCGGCGAATACTTGTTCATCAGCAGACTGGCGATCTCGCCAACCGCCAATCCAATCAAGCCTCCAATCGCGGTCAGCACCACCGCCTCGATCAGGAATTGCGAGAGGATATTTACTTTCGTGGCGCCGACTGCCTTACGCAATCCAATTTCTTTCGTCCTTTCGGTGACGGAAACCAGCATGATGTTCATCACGCCGATGCCGCCAATCATCAACGCCACACCGGAAATTGCCGTCAGCACCAAATACGTGGCGCCGGTGAGCTGGTTGTAAATATCCAGCAACGAATCCTGCGACGACATTCCAAAGTTGTTCGGCTCGCCGGCTTTCACCTGGCGACGCCGCCGGAGAATGTCGACCATCTCGTCCTGACATGATTTCACATAAGCCCGCGAAATCGGCCGCACGATGATCACGTAGATGCTTTCCGGAAAGTGCAATTCGGGATAGAACTTCGCGAAGGTGGTAATCGGGATGAAGATCGAATTGTCGCGCGACTGGCCCAGGAAACTTCCCAGCGGTTCCATAATCCCGATCACTTTGAAAGGACGGCCCGCAATCTTCACTTCTTTGTCGAGCGGATCCGTAAAAGGAAAAAGTGCGCGCACGAGGTCCTGGCCCAGGATGCAAACATTTGAGCGCTCCTGGATATCGAGATCGGTGACAAAACGTCCGCGGCCGACGTAACTCGATTGGGTGAACTCGTAATAAGGCGTCACGCCCAGCAGGATGGGTGTATCACTCTGCTTGTCTTCAAAACGCACTGTCTCAGCGATTTTGCGGTAAAGCGGCGAGACACTCAGGGCCGACGGCGCTTCGCGACGAATGGCGTCCGCGTCAGCAAGTGTCAGTTCCTTGCGGTGCAATTCTTCAGAATTCGGTTGATGGCCAAAGCTGGGATCGAATTTTGTTGCCCAGATCGAGTTAGAGCCCAGCGCTTCAAGTTGAGCGGCGAAAGATTTGTTCAGTCCCTGGATGATCGACACCATGAAGACGACTGTGATCACGCCGACGCTGACTCCGAGAATAGTCAACAGCGAGCGCAGCTTGTTTGTGCGCACCGTGTCCAGCGCCATCAGAGCCGATTCTTTAACGTCGATAAAGTTCATGGATGGATACTTTTATTCCGAGCGAAGCGCCTCGATCGGATCCAACTTTGCCGCTCGCCAGGCCGGCCACAAACCACTGATCACGCCGACTACCGACGACATACTAACGCCGAGCACTGCCGACCAGATGCTGAAAAGCAAAGGAAACCCGATCAGCAAAGCAATCAGCCAGGCGACACCAAAGCCGCTAATTACCCCGAGCGCGCCGCCAATAGCCGTAACCGTCACCGCCTCGATCAAAAACTGAGTCAGGATGTCCTTCCGCCGCGCGCCGACTGCTTTGCGAATGCCGATTTCTTTCGTGCGTTCGGTGACTGAAACCAGCATGATATTCATTACCACAATGCCGCCGACCACCAGCGAAATAGCGGCCACGCCGATGGTGACGATGTAAATGTTCGAAGTCGCGCTGCTGTAAAGATTCAGAAATACGTCCTGCGTCTCGAGAGCAAATCCGTCATCGTCGGAACCAAAGGTCTTGCCTCGCCGATTGCGCATGATAGCCCGCGCCTGGTCCTGGGCTTCCTCCAGTTGCGCCGGCGTCTGGGTCTGAATGAACACCACCAGCGAGTCGTGCGTGCCGAAATATCTTTCGTAATTGGCGTAAGGGATGTAGATCACATTGTCGCGCGATGCGCCGAAGATTTTTCCCAGCGGTTGGAGCACACCCAAAATCGTGTAACGGTGCCCGGCCACCCAAAAATCCTCCCCGATGGCGCGATCCGGAGAAGTATTTGGAAACAGGTTGGTGACGACATCCGCGCCGACGATCGCGATCTCACGGGCGGCGGAGCTCTCGCTCTCAGTCCACAATCGCCCGTTTTCGATCGTAACGCCGTCGATATCAAACATCGCCGGAGTGTCTATCGCGCGCACGCGCACACCTTCAAATTTCTGATCGCCGCGTTTGGCGATCTCAAACGTGTTCGCCACCATGCCTGTGCGCCAGCACGCCCCGCATGAGCGAAAGATGGCTTCCGCGTCCTCGCGCGTCACGTCCTTGCGCTTGTTGAACTTCACAAAATCTTCGCGCGAGGTAATCACCTGCGGCCGTTTTGAAATGGTAAAGACGGTCGAACCCTGTGAGTTGAACGTCGACGCGACAGTCTGATCCAAACCTTTGATAATAGTGATGACGGAAATTACGGCCGTCACACCCACGATAATGCCGACCAGGGTGAGCGACGTTCGCAATTTGTTTTGACGAAGACTGGCGGCGGCCACCGTGAAGGCTTCGCGGATAGCGGCCAGTCGCAGGAATGAAAGGAAAGAGAGAACCGATCGGCGTCCGGCGACGTCACTGGCCAATCCTGCTTCGCTGCTGGGGGCCATAGCAGCGTTCTCCTATCTTACTCGTTCGTCTTTTTCGATTAATCCGTCACGGATTGAGATGATGCGATGCGCGCGCGCAGCGATGTCATGTTCGTGCGTGACCAGGATGATAGTGTTACCGGCTTCGTGAAGTTTCTCGAAGAGGTTCATGATGTCGTAACTGGTGGCGGTATCCAGCGCGCCGGTCGGTTCGTCGGCGAGCAGGATTGACGGATGATTCACCAGCGCCCGGGCGATGGCCACGCGCTGGCGCTGACCGCCGGAGAGCTCGTTCGGGCGGTGGGTCATGCGATCAGTGAGATCGACCGCCCCCAATGCCTGCTTGGCCATTTCGTGACGTTTGGCGCCGGGAATGCCGCCATAAATTAACGGCAATTCGACATTGTGCAGCGCAGTGGCGCGTGCCAGCAGGTTGAATGTCTGAAAGACAAATCCCACTTCCTGGTTGCGGATGCGCGCCAGCTCGTCGTCATCCATCTCCGAAACATTCTTGCCGTTCAGCCAATACTCCCCTTGAGAAGGAGTATCGAGGCAACCGATCAGATTCATCAGCGTTGACTTACCTGAGCCCGATGGTCCAGTGATGGCCAGGTACTCGCCGCGCTGCACATCGAAAGAAACGCCATGCAGCGCGTGCACCTTTTCCGCGCCCATGTCGTAGGTCTTCCAGATATTGCGCATGGCGATCAGCAATGACGCCTTGCCGTCTCCCGATGGCATCTTTGGGCGAACCAGCGTGTCGGAAGATGCTGGCGCTGTGGTTATCGTGGCTTCTGTCATTCGTTGATTGCCTTGCTCCCGGCTCCCAACAGGGAGAGGGAATCAAATTAGTTTCCGCCCGAGTTTGCGTTAGCGTCCGGCTTGCGTGTTTGACGCGTCACCTGAGTCCCGTCTTTCAGAGTTTTCAGCACCCGGCTTGGCCCGGTGACCACCTCGGTGCCGGCGGGAAGGCCTGAGACGATTTCGATGTCAGACTCACCCGTAATGCCCGTGACGACTTCCACAAACTTCACCTTGTTGGACTTGTCCATGGTGTAGACGCCTTTAATCTCCTTTGGCTTCTCGCCCGGCACCGGCGGCGCGCTGCTGGCGATGGTCGGGCCCGGGGATGGCGATGGTGGCGCCTTTTCCACAATAGCCTGCAACGGAACGGCGATCACATTGTTCTTGGTTTTCGTGGTAATGGTAGCCGTTGCGCTCATTCCAGGACGAAGCTTGAGTCGCTGATCGTCGGGCAGGTCGCGCAGCTCCAGCGTCACTTTGAACTCTTTCGCTTCCTGAACATTCACGCGATTGGACAATCCGCCCTGCGTATCGGATTTGGCGACGGCCAGCGGATTCTTCTGAGTAACCACCGCGTTGACTTCCTTTTCGCCGAGGGCGTCAACTTTTACTTTGGCTTGTTGGCCGACATCGACGTTTGCGATTTCAGTCTCATCGACGTTGACTTCGACGTTGATGGTGGACATGTCCGCAATGGTCATCAGCGGCGTGGAAGACAGAGCCGAAACTGCGTACTCACCAACGCGGGTCGGAATATCGGCGACCACGCCGTTGAGCGGTGAATACTGAGTGGCCTTTTCACGTTGGCTGGATTGACCTCGCAGAATTGCCTGCTGCTGGTTGGCGCGCATCTCGCTTGAGCGCACACCCGTCTGCGCTTCTTTTACGGCAACCTTCTGTTGAGTGGCGCGCTCGCCGGCTTCTCGAACCGCGATGTTCGCAGCGTCAAGCTTGGCCTTGGCCTGATCGTAGCGATCGCGCGCCGCATCGTATTCGGCCCGGGACATCACGTTGGCTTCCACCAGGTTGGTGGCACGCTTTAACTCACGCTCGGCAGTTTTCAAATCGATCTGAGCCGCTACCGCCTGCTGCCTCGCCTGGGACACGCCGGCTTCGGCGACTACCAGAGCTTGCTGAGCTGAAGACACCGCGTTGCGCGAACTCTGTACGTCATTGATCGAAGCCTGCGTAGCCGCCCACTGCGCTTCCTGACTGGATTGCAGTTGCGTCGGATCCACGCGCACCAGTGCCTGGTTCTTGGTCACCTGATCGCCAGGGTTGACGTAAATCTCGAGAATGCGGCCAGGCACCTCGCTGGTAAGCTTGATGTACTGGATAGGCCGCACTTCGCCCGAGGCCGTCACCGTCGAGCGCAACTCAGGCCGGACGTTGACCGTCACGGTGGTGACTTCGGCAGTTTCCTTGCGCGTGGCGACGACGCTGATGATTACGATCAGCCCGAGTAACGCGACCGCTGATACGATGATGATGATTTTCTTTTTTCTGCTGAGGGCCATTGATTTGAAATTCCTTACTTTAACTATTTCATTAATATCGACGCTGCTGGTCGGGCACAGTTACACGCTTGAGATGTTTCTACGACGAAATCCTTTGAGTGGTTTCAGGAAATCGCGGCTTCAGGGCGATTATAGCCCGATGATTGTTAACGTTAGAAGTCGGGACAACGTTAACAAACCGGGTGCTGGCGCGGCCGGGTGCGGGTGTGTAATACCGTTGTCGGCCTTGAGCTTTTCGGGATAAGATATGAATTCGCGCAGGCTGTTGGCTCAGTTGAGCCATGAGCCCGCGCGAGTTTTGCGATGATTACCTGCGAAAGATGCGGTACTCAGAACCTCGACGGCTCGCGATACTGTGACGAGTGCGGGGCGGCGATGTGGCTTGCGGGCAAGCCCAGCCGGCCCGGTACCCCGGGAAACGGCGCCGCCGGCCAGAGCAACAAGGAGATCCCGGCCACCATGGCGCGCGTCGCGACTCCGTCTGTTTCGGCCGTCGCATCGCAGCCCTCGGCCCCGGTGGTCATCGCTGACCGCAACGCCCCGGCGGCCCTGGTGATCGAGCGTGGCAACTCAGCCGGTAAGCAATTCCCCCTGAGCCCTCAGGAATCAAATATCGGCCGGTGGGATGCCGACGGCGGCGTATTTCCCGACGTTGATTTGGATTCGGACGATCCGGAAGCGAAAGTTTCGCGGCGGCACGCGCGCATTTCCTTTCGCGACGGCCAGTACGCGATTGAAGATCTCGGATCGACGAACGGTACCTTTGTAAATCGTGGCCGGCGCTTGAAGCCGGGCGAGCGTCATCCGTTGAAAGACGGCGACGAAATTATTGTCGGCAAGACCTTCTTACGGTTTCGACTGGCAAAATAGTTTTTGAATCCTCCTGAAATTTAGTAATGCCTGCTTGTAGAGAATGTGGCGCCGACGTAGCGCTGGACGAGAATTTTTGCGGCAGCTGCGGTACGCGCGTGGATGCAGACGAGGCTTCTATCGAAAGCCCGCCGCTAGGGAGCGATCTGGCCAAAGACCTCGCGCTCGGCAGTAACACGTGGGGACCTCCGGCCGAAGAGCCGAAAGCGGCCATCGGCACTGATGAGATCGTTGCGGAACCTTCCCAGCCAGGCGCCACCTCGCGCGCCGGTGACGAATCACCACGCAAGACAAAACCCAAAGCCCTCCCCGGCGGAAAAGTTCTCAACCATCGTTACGAGATTGTGCGCCGCATTGGCGGCGGCGGCATGGGTGCGGTCTATCTTGCCAAGGACAAGAACCTGGGTGATGCGCCGCGCGCCGTGAAGGAGATGATCGAGTCGCACATCGATGAATCTCAACACGAAAAAGCGGTCGCCGACTTCAAGCGCGAGTCGCTGCTGCTCACTGAGCTCGAGCATGCATCAATCCCCACCGTGTACGACTATTTCTATGACGAGAATTCAGAGCGGTTTTATCTCGTCATGAAATTCATCCCGGGCAGCGACCTCTCTTCGCGTCTGCGCGCGACACCGTCGGGACGAATCGACGAGCCGACCGTTACCGAGTGGGGAATTCAAGTCGCTGACGTGCTGCATTACCTGCACACCAGGCCGCAGCAGATCATCTATCGCGATCTAAAACCGGCGAATCTGATGATCGACAGCAATAACAACCGGATCATGCTGATTGACTTTGGCATCGCGCGCTGGGTCAACAAAAAAGAGAAGGGCGTGACTGCGGTCGGCACGATGGGCTATGCACCGCCGGAGTTGTTTAGCGGCCAGGCGGACCCGCGCGTGGATATCTACAGCCTGGGCGCCACCATGTTCCACCTGATGACCGGCTCGGACCCGCAGGACAATCCGCTGCTGATTTTTGACTTCACCAAAAATCCGCGTCCGCGCCAGATTAATCCGCAACTGTCGAGCGAGATCGAGCGAATTCTGATCCGCGCAGTCGAATACAAGCCCGAGCACCGCTTTCAGACATGCGCTGAACTGCGCGACATGCTGACGCATCATCTTGAAAACCTCCGGTCCGGCAAAGTCAGTTATGGCGTTCCCGCCTATCAGTTGGGCGGCGAGACCATGGCGGTGCCCACGGTCTTCTGCGGATTTTGCGGCGGCCGGATTGCCGCGGACGATGTCTTTTGCGCGCACTGCGGATCGCGCCAGCCGCTCGCGGGCACCGACTCGAGTCCTTTGCTGCCGGCCCGCACTACGGCCAAGCTGGTGGTCGCCGGCACCACTGAGTTGGACGCGTCGTTTCTTTTGCAGAAAGATAGTAATCTCGTCGGGCGCACGGATCCTTTGTCGAACATCTTTCCAGAGATCGACCTTTCGCGGTTCGATCCTCAGACCAAAGTTTCGCGACGCCACGCGCGCATCTGGCGCGAAGGGAACGCATTCATGGTCGAGGATTTGGGATCGGTCAACGGCACCGTGATTAATGATATGGTTCACCTTGAACCACGCCAGCCGCGCGCGTTGGATAGCGGCGATCGGATTCGCATGGGCGAGACAACTTTGCATTTCCTGCTCGGCTAGCGCCGTGTCAGAAGCCCGACCGTTAGGGAGGGCATGCTTTCGAAGGTGCTTTCATACAAACGATCGATAAACTAAATGCCCGGAACTGTTTCGAAGTTTCGAGACAAGAGGTTCGAAGTAATCACGGATGTTGCCCTCCCTGACGGTCGGGCTTCTGACACCACAACAAGATGGAAGCTGTGATGCCTGCCAAGGTCGAAACCGCGCCCGCCGCGCGCCCACCCGTGAAGCGGACCGAGTCACATGCACGGGTGCGTTATCGCGCGCCCTTTGCATTGCGTTGTGGCGCGATTCTTATTGATTACATTTTGCTGATGCTGATCATGACCTTCAGCACGATCATTGCGCGCACTATGGGCGGGGGCGCGCGCCTGGCCGGTGGTACTGCCGAGAAGATTGGAATTCTGTTTTCCGTCGTAGCTGCGGTGCTTGACCTCGGGGTCCTGGCCGGTTTGACCGGCAAGACGCTGGGAAAATGGACCACAGGTCTACGGCTGGAACGCACGGACGGGAGTTTGCCCGGTATTGGTTGGGCGATGTTGCGCCATTTTGTCGGCTATCCCGTCTCGTTGTTTTTTCTTGGCATTGGTTTTCTCATCGCGATCTTTGTCCCGAATGGACGCGCGCTTCATGATTTCATTGCCGGAACGGTGGTAGTGCGGGAGTATGGCTCCTCATCCGCCGCGACTCGCCGGCCGCGCCCGTCGCGTTAGCAAGCAGTCGTTTACTTTCTATGGCCGAGTTAATTATCAGATACCCCGATCGGACCGCCGAGCATTTCGCGTTGAACCGCCTGCGCATAACCATCGGCCGCTCGGCGCGCAACGATTTGTGTATTCCCGATCCGTTCGCGTCGCGCGTTCATGCCGAAGTGCGCCACGAGGGCGACGAGTATTACCTGCAGGATTTGGGGTCGGCCAACGGAACTCTCTACAACGGTTCGGTGGTCGATTCGGCGATTACCCTCACCCGCGGCGGCCGCATTCAAATTGGCGAGACAGAAATTGTTTTCAACGATGGGCCATTCCCGCTGAGCAGCGGCGCGACCATGATCACGGATCAGACTTCGTCGATTCCCGAAGCGACGATTGCGCTCTCTTCAGCTGATCGAACCACGTCCGGCCTTTTCCAGCAGATCGAGGGCGCCCGTTCGCGTTCTTCGGAAGAATCCGCGGCCCAAAAAGTTGCGAAGCAGAGCGATTTGCTTGCCTTGATCAGCAAAGTGGGGGTCGCGCTCCTTGCGTCCGTAACTCTGAACGAGACCCTGGAGCAAATCGTCTCGCTCGTGTTCGAGGCCGTGCCCGCCGATCGATGCATGGTCATGATGCGCGACAAGAACAACCCTGAGTTAAAGGTCGCCGTAGCTCGCCTGCGTGATCGCGCCGGTGACGTGGGCGAGATTCGCATCAGCCGTTCGGTCATTGATGAAGTCGTCGCCAACGGCAAGTCAGTGTTGACCTCAGACGCGCAATCCGATCCGCGCTTCATGGGCGGCACCGTGGTGTTGCAGGGTGTGCGGTCAGTGCTGGCCGTGCCGCTCGGCGTCGGCGAACGCGTTTTCGGAATCATTTATGCCGACTCGCCGATTGCTGATGGCCGTTTTACCGAAGATCATTTGAAAGTTCTGACCACACTCTCTTCAGTGGCAGCTATTCGCGTCGAGAATGCGAGACTCGCCGAAGAGCAACTGGAGCGCGAAAGGCTGGAGCGCGAACTCCAGGTTGCCAGTGAAATCCAACAGCGCTTTCAGCCGACATCGATGCCCCAGCTCAACGGCTATGAATTGCAGGGCATCAGCTTCCCCTGTTACGAAATCGGCGGCGACTACTATGATTTCATCCAGCGCGCGAATGGAAATTTGGTGGTGGCGCTCGGCGACGTTTCGGGAAAGGGAACTGCGGCCGCGCTGTTGATGTCGTCGCTGCACGCGGCGGTTCACGCGCAGGTCGAGTCGCACGATGAGCCGGTTAAAACTATTGAGGCTATCAATCGTTACCTGGTTGAGAGCATTCCCGCGAATCGTTTTGTAACGCTGTTCTACACTGAGCTCGATCCGAAGACCGGGACGCTGGCGTTTCTGAACGCGGGCCACAATCCGCCGCTCATTGTTCATCCGGGCGGGACCATGGAACAACTCGCGTCCGGCGGCTTGCCTTTGGGAATCATGGCCGATGCTGACTTTCGCGAAGGACGCACCAAACTCGCCCACGGGGATGTGCTGGTAATTTATTCGGACGGAGTGTCCGAAGCAGTGAATCCGGCGGGTGAAGAGTTTGGCCCGACGCGACTGTATGAAGTTGTCTCGCGCAACCTCGATGCCTCAGCTGCGGGCATTCGTGACCGGATCGAATCAGCACTCACAAAGTTTTGCCAGGGCACTCCTGCCGCCGACGACATCACTCTGGTGATCGTTAAGCGCCTCGCCGAAGCCGCGGAAGTGGCGGCGAGTGCCGCGGTATAAGAACATCCACAGATTACGCAGACCGCGAAGCGTGCGTCACTCTTTTGGAGTGCGCTGACTTGTCAGCGCTTTGTTATCGGATGAAAAAGCGGCGACAGGTCGCCGCACTCCAAAGTGGCTTTCAATAAACCGCTCTTTTCCGCTCATTCATCTTTGTTGCCAAGCTAAACCGCGGTTCGATTCCTTTAGCCTGTCCTTCGATGCTTGCCGTCGCGTATTCGCCGACAAACGGGCCATGTTTAAATCCATGCCCGGATCCGCCGCCCACCAGCCAAACGTTATCCATTTGCGGATGACGATCAATCAGAAAGTCGCCGTTGGAAGTGTTCTCGTATTGGCAGACGCGCGTTTCGGTTACCGGCGCGTCCCGCAATTCCGGAATTCGCCGCGCCAGGTAAGCGCGAGCTTCGGTTAAGCCCTCCGCGCTCGCGATGCGATTTCCCGTATCGGGATCGAAAGCCGCGCCATGACGATCTATGGCGACCTTAACGCCGCGGGATTCAACATCGGGTAAACCGTAAGCTTCGTCTTTGAAATCGATCCACACCGGCAACTTTGGTGGTTTGAAACGATCACCGCCGTGGGCGCCAAAGTAGAATACTTCCTGCCGTGTCGGATGAATTCGATCAGACAGCAGCTCAGGAAATAATTTTGGCAGCCAGGCGCCGCAGGCAAAGACATATGTGCCTGCGGAAATTCCTTGGCCACTTGCGGTCCTTATGTCTTCGCCATCTGGCGGCTCGATCTCTTCCTGAAGATATTCAGCGCCTGCGCTTATTGCCGCGCTAACAACTGCTTGCACGGCGCGACGTGCGACCAGTACGCCGCTGCCGGGCTCGAACATGGTCCATGAAATGTTGTCGAGATTGATCTGCGGAAAACGATCGCGGGTTTCTTCGGCTGTCAGTTTTTCTACGGCAATGCCAAGATTCGTAATCGTCTCGAGAGAATTAACCGGATATGGATCCTCGTCGTGCGCCAGCCAAAGAACGCCGGTTTGATGAAAGAGCGGCTGCCCGGTGCGCGCAAACAGCTCCTTCCAGAGCTCCAAAGAGCGTTGGGCCGAACGGGTATAAATCTCGTCTCCGCCGTAGCCCATTCGGATGATGCGCGACTCGTCACCTGAACTCGAACGACTGTTGCCGGCGCCGTACGCATCTATCAGAAGCACGCGCCGGCCCGATCGTTGAAGTTGATACGCCGTCCATGCGCCAAACACTCCGGCGCCGATCACCGCTACGTCGTACGTTTTGCTCACCATTGGCGTCGCATTATTACGTTTTCCGGGCAAGAGAAGCCAGAACGTGAGCGAGCCGGATCGGAAGCCGCACTCTATCGAACTTAATGTCGGCTTGACTCCGCGCGTAGCGCTGCCTGATGATTCTCAGTCTTTGCAGAACTCACTCAGTACAACCTTCATGATCAAAAACGCATTTATTGACCTGGTAAAACATAAACAAGCGCGCGTCGGCGTTATCGGACTCGGTTACGTCGGTTTACCCCTGGTGACGGAATTTGCTCGCAATGGAATTCATGGCATCGGCTTTGAAGTTGATGAGGCAAAAGCCTCCAAGATCAATTCCGGCGAGTCGTACATCGGCGACGTCCCATCAGCGGACGTCAAGGAATTGGTTGATGCGGGCCGGCTTCAAGCCACCACCGATTTCGATCTCCTGAAAGACTGTGACGCCATCATCATCTGCGTCCCGACACCGCTGCGAAAGACCAAGGAACCGGATGTTTCGTTCATCATGGCCGCGGCGGAAGAGATCACTAAGCGTTTGCGGCGCGGCCAGCTCGTGATTCTCGAGTCGACCACTTATCCCGGCACAACCGACGAAATCCTTTTGCCGATGTTCCAGGGGACCGGACTGAAACTGGATGAAGACTTTCTGCTGGGTTTCTCACCGGAACGCGTCGATCCGGGAAATCCTGATTTTCAAACTCACAACATTCCGAAAGTCGTGGGTGGCGTCAGCGATGATTCAACTGAAGCCGCAGCCTTTCTCTATGCCCAGATTGTGCGTGACGTGCATGCGGTCAGCTCAGCCCGCGTGGCGGAAGCGGCCAAGCTCCTGGAAAATACTTTTCGCGCGGTCAACATCGGCATGGCGAACGAGATGGCGCGTTTGTGTTACGCGCTGAACATCGACACCTGGGAGGTGATTCGCGCGGCCGCGACCAAACCGTTCGGCTTCATGCCGTTCTATCCGGGCCCCGGAATCGGCGGCCATTGCATCCCGCTCGACCCGCATTATCTTTCGTGGAAAGCACGGCAGCATGGTTTCGATTCGCGCTTCATCGGTTTGGCTGAGGAAGTGAACTCGCGCATGCCGGAACATGTGGTGCAGCTTGTCTCGGATGGACTGAACGACGATCGCAAAGCAATGAAAGGCTCGCGCATTCTGCTGCTCGGCGTCGCGTACAAGCGCGACATCGATGACGTGCGCGAGAGTCCGGCCCTTTCCATTATCGATCGGTTGCGTTTGAAAGGCTGCGACGTTGGTTACCACGATCCTTTCGTGCGCGAAGTCAGGTTCGATGATTCCCACACCGAGGGCGGCGGCGAACCGCTGTCGTCAGTTGAACTCTCAGACGATGAGATTCGCGCCGCGGACTGTGTGGTCATCGTCACCAATCACAGCAACATCGATTACGCGCGCGTGACCAAGCTCGCGCCACTGGTAGTCGACACGCGCAACGCGTTGAATGGCGACTTGCGACGCGGCAGCAGCGCGAGGATCATTCGGTTGTAGATATTGTCTCTCACTGTGAGATCAATCAGATGCAGCCCGCGAAGCGGCTGTCATATCAGTAGCCCACAGCGCAAGCTGTGGGTGCCGAAAGCAATCCCGCCCCGAGCTCGCGAAGCGAGCGGCATGATTTTCTGAGCAACCATCGAACATGTCGCCCCTCCGGGGCTCCCTGGCTTTGTTGATTTGCTTCACCCACAGCTTGCGCTGTGGGCTACTAGTATTCCGTTGGCTTCGCCAACTGGTAGAGCTTCAGGTAACCTTCCTCATCTTCTGCCAATGGGAATCTTCTCAAAAATCAGGCGAATGCTGCGCGGCGAAGTGAGCACAGGCACGGTCGCACTGGAATCCATCCGCCGGGTGAACAGCGGCCTCGAGCAGCGCAAGGAGCGGCGCGAAGTCGCCATGCTCAATCGCGAGCCCGCCGTGCTTGGTGAAGAGTTTACTAGCATGTCTAAAGCCGAATTGCTGGCTCACTTTTGCGCGCGGACGGCTCCCCAGTTTCTCCCCGGCTTCAGCGAGAGCGCCCGCACCGCAACTCTCCAGCAGGAAAAATTCCCATCAGAAACTGAAAAGTTAATTTCCGATGCGCAGCGCATCACCACCGAGCACTGCTGGACCTTGCTCGGCTTTGGCAAAAAATGTTTCGGTCGCGGCGAGATTGACTGGAACCTCGATCCCTTATCCGGTCGCGACTGGCCGCTCTCGTATCATGCCGACGTCGTGCTGATTCGCGAGGACGGTTCGGACGCGCGGGTCGTTTGGGAATTAAACCGGCTCGCGCAACTGATCACGCTCGGCCGCGCTTACGCCGTCACCAAAGACGAAACCTTCAGCACGGAGTTTTTTCAACAGGTAACAAGTTGGCGGCTTCAGAATCCGGTGGCCCGCGGCGTCAATTGGAATTGTGCGATGGAGGTCGCCCTGCGCTCGATGAATCTGCTGGGCGCGTTTGCGCTCTTCCGGGACTCACCGCAAATGAACGAGGACACGCTCGCTGAGCTGCTGATGATTCTTCAACACCATGGCGCGCACATTCGCCGCAATCTCGAGTACTCGCATATCGCGACCAGCAATCATTATTTGTGCGATCTGGCGGGACTGCTGTGGCTGGGGGTTTTTCTCCCGGAACTCAAGGACGCTGCGGAGTGGCGCGAGTTTGGCCTTAAAGAGATGTTGAATGAAATGGATCGGCAGTTGTTGGCGGACGGGGCGGACTATGAAGCGTCAACGGGCTATCACCGTTTGAAGACTGAACTGTTTCTCTACACGTTTGTGCTGTGCCATGTAAATGGTCTCGTCATCGAACAGCCTTACTGGCAAAAGCTGCGCGCGATGGTCGACTACATCAAAGCCTACTCGCGTCCTGATGGGAGCGCGCCGTTGGTTGGTGATTCGGACAGCGGACAAGTGTTTCCGATCACGCGACGTGCCGGGACCGATCACGCATATGTGCTTGCGTTGGGAGCGGCGGTTTTCCAGGAACCTGCGTTCAAAGCGACCGGCAAATGCCCCGAAGAAGTTTTGTGGATCCTGGGCGAGGACGGCTTGCGGGACTTTGATACTCTGTCCGCAGGCGTGCCTCCGTCGACCCAGGGTTTCCCGGATGCGGGCATGTACGTCCTGCGCCAGGATGATCTGTATTTGCTTTTCAACGCGAGCGACAGTGGCCTGCGCGGGCGCGGCGCGCATGGTCACAACGATGCGCTGAGCATCGAAGTTTCAGCCTGCGGCACAGCCTTCATCGTCGATCCCGGCTCGTATCTTTACACGGCTGATCTTCATGAACGGCACTTGTTTCGCTCGACGGCTTATCATTCCACCGTCCAGGTTGATGACGCGGAGCAGAACTCAATCGATGAGAAAGTGCCCTTCGTCATCGGCGACGAGGCACATCCGCGTGTGATCAGTTGGGAACCTGGTGATGATCAGGATTTCGTGGAGGCCGAACACGACGGGTACCGGCGTTTATCTCAGCCCGTGACTCATCATCGTGCGGTGAGTTTCGATAAACAAAATTTCGGCTGGATAATTGAGGACACTCTGAGTGGTGAAGGCGAGCATGAAATCGCACTTCGCTTTCATTTTGGCCCGGGACTCAAGAGTAAAGTAAGGCCGGATGGGATTGTCGAGACCCTGGACGAGAAGACGGGCGCGCGATTGTTGATTATGGCGAAGGGAATCAGCGCAACGCCGGAACTCGAGTCGCGCTTTTCGTCACAGGATTACGGAAACAAACAGGAGTCGGTGTCGGTTCGTTGGAAGATTCGTGCTGCGTTTCCGCTCACGGCGCGCTTCGTGCTGGTCCCGGTGGCAGGTGACGAAGTCGAAGAGGAGCGGCTCGCGATAGTGACAGGAGCCCTCGAGTAAGCAGCGTCTGATCGTACTTGAAATTATGTGCGGCATTTGTGGAGTCTGGGAATACGGTGCGGCGCGCGGCAATGTTGAGCGCGGCCTGGTCGAGCGCATGCGCGATGTGATGACGCATCGCGGTCCCGACGACGCGGGTCAGTTGATTTTCGACCAGGGCCGAGGCGGCTTCGGCTTTCGCCGGCTGTCGATCATCGATTTGTCTGAAGCCGGGAACCAGCCGATGCACGGTTGTACGGATCGCGTGTGGCTGGTTTTCAACGGCGAGATTTACAACCACACCTCCATCCGCGAAGGACTGGAACAGCGCAGCCACGTTTATGCTTCCCGCACGGACTCGGAAACCATTCTGCATCTTTATGAAGAACGTGGCCTCGACTTTGTGCAGGATATTGAAGGCGATTACGCCATTGCGCTGTGGGACGCAGATCGCGAACGGCTGGTGCTGGCGCGCGATCGCGCCGGCGTGAAGCCGCTCTATTTTTATCAAGACGATGGGCGCTTTATCTTTGCCTCTGAAATCAAAGCCATCTTGCAACATCCGGCGGTCACCGCTGAGGTTGATGAAGAGGCGCTGTATCACTACCTCACCTTTCTCACCACGCCGGCGCCCCAGACGCTCTTCAAAGGAATTCACAAAATACCGGCCGGTTACCTGATGACCGTTGACCGCGCGGGCGAGGTGCGCCTGACGCAGTATTGGGACGCGCTGCCGCCCGTCTCGCCGGAAGCACGCAGCGAAGAAGAGCATCAAACAACAATTCTCGAGCTGCTGCGCAACTCGATCAAAAAGCGAATGATGTCCGACGTTCCGTTTGGTGTGTTTTTGTCGGGCGGCGTCGATTCATCAGCCAACGTGGCGTTGATGTCCGAGCTAATGTCACAGCCGGTGCGCACTTTCACGGTTGGCTTTCACGATAATGAGGAATTGAATGAGCTCGAGTCGGGGCGGTCAATCGCCGAGCGATATGGCACTGACCATCACGAGGTGATGATTGGCCGCGAAGAGATGCAGTCGTTTCTGCCCGAGCTTATTTTCCATCAAGACGAACCGATAGCTGATCCGGTGTGCGTGCCGCTCTACTACGTTTCAAAACTTGCGCGCGAGACGGGCACGATTGTGGTCCAGGTGGGCGAGGGTTCAGACGAGATCTTTGGTGGTTATGACTGGTTCAGAACCTATCTGCAAATCGAGGAGAAGTTCTGGCGATATGCGCGGCGCACACCACGCGCGGCCCGTCGCGCCGCGGCCGCGATCGGCGTACCGCTGGCACAAAAAACCGTAAAGAGACAAAAAGCCGGCGAGCTGATTCGGCGCCTGAGCGAAGATCAGTCTTTGTTTTGGGGTGGTGTCGGTGTGTTTGACGAGACGACCAAGCCGAATGTTTTGTCGGCTGAGATGCGTGCGCGGCATCAGGGCCTGGCCACGTACGATGTGGTGCGTCAGTACCAGGAAACCATCGCACGCGCGCGTCCGGATTCCGACTTTGCCGCGCGGATGACCTATTTGGAATTGAAACTTCGTCTTCCGGAGCTGCTCTTGATGCGAGTCGACAAGTTCACCATGGCCACATCAGTGGAAGCGCGGGTGCCTTTTCTCGACCATCACCTCATCGAGTACGCGATGGCGCTGCCGCGTGATTTGAAAGTGAGGGGCACGACCGGAAAGCATATTTTGAAGCGCGCGCTCGAATCGGTGTTGCCGCGGGACGTGCTCTACAACCCCAAGCGAGGCTTCGGCGCGCCGGTACGCGAATGGTTTCGTGGAAACGAGGGCGAAAGTTTGATTCAGCAGATTTTAGGCTCGTCCATCCGCGAGCGAAATTTCTTTGACTATTCATTTATCGAACACCTGGCCGGCGAACATCGCCGGAAAGTTAACGATTGGAGCTTTCATCTGTGGGCGCTGCTGAATGTGAGCCTGTGGTATGAAAGGTGGATTAAATGATGGAATGGCAGTCCCCAAAAGAACACCGGCTAAACCGTCAGTTGATTTACAATTTCAATCTCACTCAAAGGGAATATCAGTTGCCCCCCTCGGGCTAAATACTCTTCCTCGCGCTTTAGGATGCCCTCTTTGAAATGCCATGGCAGCACGAGGAAATAATCAGGCTTCATCGCCCTCGCTTCAGCCTCGGAAATAATGGGAATATTAGTACCTGGAGTAAAAGACCCGAACTTGTCCTCGTTTACCTCAGCAATGTAAGGAATTTGCTGCGGCGTTATTCCGCAGAACTGCAGCAACACATTGCCTTTCGTGCTCGCGCCGTAACCGAATATTTTCTTGTCGTCAGCTACTAGCGCGTCTATCAGTTCGGTGAGGTTTTTGCGATGTCTGTGCACTCGACCTGCAAAATCTTGATAGGGCGCAATCGTATCCAAACCCATGCTGTCTTCCTGCTTCAGAAGCCAATTAATTACAGCCTCATTTGGGGGAAAGTCGGCATTCGCTTTACAACTTGTAACCGCGAAACTTCCTCCATTGATTGAATTCAATTGTACGTCCAGCACTCGTAGCCCACACTCTTCCAAAATTTGCTTAACGACCTTGAAGGAATAGAACTCCAGATGTTCATGACAAATCGTATCGTAGCTATTATTTTGCAGCATGGTGGGCATATAACTTTGCTCAAAATGCCACACGCCAGTATCGGATAAGCATTCCTCAATGTCCCTCACGAAACCCATGGGGTCTTCCAGATCATAAAACATGGCGATGGCTGTAATGATTTGCGCTTTTTGGCCCGGAAATGCTGAATGAATTCTGTTGGCTGAAAAGAAATCCGAGATCAAGGTAATGTCGTCGGGATAGTAGGCCCTGAATTTCTCTCCGGTTGGATCAACGCCGATCCTGCGATAGCTTCCCGAGTACGCCTTCAACGACGTGGCGTCGTTGCTCCCGATGTCTATAACCAACTCGCCATCTCGTGGTCTCACCAATCTCTCAAGCGTGATTATCTTCTGTTGTAGATGGCGGACCATAGAGGCGTTTAGGCCGGAGCGATAGCCGTAATTGTCACCGTACATTTCCGCCAAATTATAGGACTGCTTGAGTTGTAATAGGCCGCTATCCGGACACCACACTAAGTCCAGCGGACCTTTGGTTATTTCTTCTGACGGTGATTTTGGGAAGACGCCGGTGAGGTATTGTTCGCCGAGTGATAAAACGGGTGTCAGGTTCGGGCTTCCACTAACCCGGCACTTGTTAATTTCCGTGTACATGTTTTTGCGGGAGGTGCCTTCAGTAAATCGCTTAACGCGCCGCTCTATCAGCTGCAATCAATTCGCTGATGGCTTTATCGATCGTCCGCGACACTGCCTCCGGAGTAAAGTGGTCAGCGATTTTGGTTCGGCCGTTTTCAGATAACGCTCTCCAAAGTTCCGGTTGAGTATAAAGATCGATGACACCCTGCGCGAAGGCTTCAGGGACATCGCCAAGCATCACGTTAACGTCATGAGACAATTCAAACCCCTCGGCTCCGATCGAGGTTGCCACGACTGGCAAGCCGTACGAAAGCGCCTGGCCGATCTTGCCTTTCATGCCTCCATATAGCAAAGGCGCCAGGAACACGCGGCAACTCTGAAACAGAGGATTGATATCGTCCACGTAGCCGGTGACCACGACCTCATCGGAAGCATAGCTGACGATTTCCGGTGGTGCGTGAGGGCCGACAATAAACGTCTTAACTCCGATCCTGTTGCGGATCAGCGGATGAACTTCACGCATAAAATAGTGAATCGCGTCGACGTTCGGCTTATGCAGAAAGTTTCCGATAAAGAGCAAACCATCGCGTTCATCGAAACTTTTTCCCTGGTCCTGTAAGGGATGAATTGTTGGTATGACGCGAATCCACGCGCCAGGCGCCTCGCGAGCCAGCAATTCTTCCTCTTCCTCTGTTATGCACCAAACCTGGTCGCAGTCCCGTGCGAGGCGCGCTTCAATTTTGCGATACCGAGCCGCCCGCCGCGCAACCGATTTTTCTCCTGTTAGCTCATGCTCGCGTTCCAGCCGTCGCCAGGTAAGATCTACCGTCTCGAAGATTGTCTTGATCTTTGGATTAGAACGCCTAAGGGACGGTAATACCGCGGCTGCCACGTCGGCCCGGCTTAATAATGCGATTTGATAGTCCCGAACCTTCAGCAGGCGCTGATACTCCGTCCACGGAGCAACCTCAATACCCGCTGCTTTTAGTAGACGTTCGTCTTCAGTTGAATTCAGATTACTTAGAGAGATGAACGTGGTGGGTCCTAACGCGGCGAACGATTTCAGAATCAAGGCGGTGCGGGCACTGCCGGTATCGCGTTCGGGAGCGAGCATGTGATCGTCGAAAGCCAGAAAACCGGGTCGGGGGTACTCACTTTTGAAATCAGGTTGATGCGACCTGGCTTTGGGATTACGTAACGCCTGCCAACTCCTTATCAGCTTCGCCCGCTGAAGTCTTAACCAAAATCTCACGCCCGGCGGCAGGGCATCGCGCAACTTTTTCGCCATACGATTAAGTCAGAGCGAGCTAATTAGCCTTTTAGAGCTGAATTAAGATACCGACTAACCACATCCGCAGGTGAGCCATCTGCGACGATACGACCACTTTCGAGTAAGACGACGCGACGGCACAAGCGCGTGATGGCGGCCATGTCGTGAGACACAAAGAGAATTGTGCGCCCCTGTTGCCGGATTTCTCTCATCTTGTCCAGGCATTTTTGCTGAAAAGCGGCGTCGCCCACTGCCAGCACTTCGTCCATCATCATAATCTCAGGCTCAAGATGCGCCGCCACGGAAAACGCGAGGCGCACCCACATCCCGGACGAATACCACTTTATTGGAGTCTCCAGGAACTCACTTGTTTCCGAGAACTCGACGATTTGATCGAACTTGCGCTCGATCTCGGCGCGATGCATTCCCAGGATGGCGCCACTCAGGAAAATATTCTCGCGACCGGTAAGATCCGGATGAAAGCCCGTGCCGACTTCGAGCAGGCTGCCGACGCGGCCCACGATGCGGGCCCGTCCGGTGGTCGGCTTGACTACGCGCGAAAGGATTTTCAGCAGCGTCGACTTGCCGGCTCCATTGTGGCCGATGATGCCGACCAGTTCGCCCGTGTCGATTTCAAGATTTACTTCACGCAGGGCCCAGAGCGTTTGGGGTTCGCCGGTTCTGACCTTTTTGAAAGGCGCGGTTAACAGTTCGCCCAGCGTGTCACGCAGGCTCATGTGATCAGATCGCAAGCCGCCGAGCCGGTAACGCTTCCCAATATTTTCCGTGGTGATGGCGACGCTCATCGTAACCAGCTCTAAATCACTTCAACAAAACCATCTTCCGCTCGGCGAAAGACATAAAGCGCCACGATCAGCACGATCATGATGATGGCGAAGGAAATCAGGATATGCGGCCAATCAAGTGGAGTGCCCGTCAAGGCGGCACGAAACCCCTCGACTATTCCGGCGACAGGATTGATCAAAAGCAGCCAGCGCCATTTTTGCGGCACCACGCTGGCCGGATAAACGATCGGCGACGCGAACATCCAAAGTTGAATCACGAACGGTAAGGCGTGGCGCAGGTCACGATACTTTACGGTGAGCGAGGCGAATACCAAGCCGACTCCCAAAGCGAACAGGGCCATCATCAGGATAAAGACCGGCAACAATAAAGCAGTCAGGCTGAAGCTCGTTCCGTAATACACCGCGACGACGATGAGCAGCAGCAGCGAAATTCCTGAGTCAACCAGGCCCGTGCCCACGGTCGCAGCCGGGATGTACATCCTCGGAAAGTAAACTTTGGTAATCAACTGCGCGTTCAAAACCAGGCTGGCCGCACTGTTCGTTACCGCATTGGAAAAAAACAGCCAGAGCATCAGTCCGGAAAGCGCGAACAACGGATAGGGGACCGGGGCGGTGTTTACGCGCACGAATCGATTGAATACGAGGGTAAAAATCAGCATCGTCAACAGCGGCTGAATCAGGACCCAGGTAATTCCCAGCAGCGTTTGTTTGTAACGGACCTTGATATCACGGAGGGTGAGGAAATAAAGCAACTCGCGAAAGCGCCAGAGCTCGCCCAGATTCAACCTGACACCGCGTTGCTCTGATTCGATTAGAAATTCAGGAGGTGCAGGTAAGGCTTCATTCATTGTCGCTGGTTTAATGTCCGGCAATTGGGGTGGCTGGTCAGTCTAGCTATCGTTCTCAGCAGGCGTCAAGCATAACAACTCAACGCGGATGTCTTCAGATATTGAGCTCTCCAAACTGTTCAACTGTCTCTCTTTCCTTTGATTGTTTGAACCGGCGCACCAGCGAAAAGGGAACAGCCAGACGAACCAACATGCGCGCCAGGGAAGTGACTGAGCTGACCCCATTGAGGTTGGCCAGCATCAGTCTGGCGGCCTGAGACTTGTGGCCCAGCCGCAGGAAATCCTCGGCGCGCTGAAACTTTGTGCGGCGATGCATCTCTTTAATCTCAGCGTCGCTAAAGCCAAAACGCTTTGCCGCTTCACGTTGCGCCTTTAACTGCTCATCCAACATCAGTCTTTGGTCCCGGCTGGTGTTGCGTGCATGACGCCGCCACGCGGAGAGGAGTTGCCCATCGAAAGCGAATTCGCCGTCCCGGCAAAGCCGCAGATACAACTCGTAATCCTCCAGGCGGGCCGATTCGTTCCAGCGATGTCGCATCAATGCATCGCGACGGTAGAGTACGGTTGGACTCATCGGGGCGATGGTTTCCAACAACATCCGGCACGCGTCACCGTCAGCATAGTTGGCCCAGCGACTGGTGGCGTCCACAATTCGGTTGGCTTCATCGATGAGATATGCGTGACCGTAAGCCAGTACTGCATCAGGACGGTGGGCGAGCAGTTCGGTCCGTGCTTTGAGAAAATCCGGCAGCCACAAATCGTCCGAGCCGAGATAAGCAAAGAACTCTCCACTGGAACGCTCCAGGCCTTCATTCAACGTGGCGCACAGACCGCGGTTCTCGCGGGCGATGACTTCGCAGGGAAACGGACATTCGCTGAGCACGCGATCGATGATTGAGGTTGAATTGTCGGTTGAGCCATCGTCGACTACTATCAACTCCGCCGGCGCGAGACTTTGTTTGATGATCGAGCGCAGCGTCGTTTCAATGAACTGGGCGTGATTGTAGGACGGCACTACTACCGAAACACGCGCGGGCAAGGTCGAGTTTTTCGCAGGCACATCCATCGTCATCAGTTGAGCTAAAGCTCGCGGGGTATTCTATCGCTGTTTAGATTGAGCAGAGAGCGCTTTCGCCTGGAATGACCCGGAAAACAATATTATTTGGTCCACTCCCTCCGCCCTTTGGAGGCGTTTCAGTTTATGTGCAAGCGCTCGCCGCACACCTGCGCGATTCCGGCGTGCGTGTCTGGGCCTACACCGGCGACCGGCGACGAGAAACGAATGTTCGGTTCATAAATCATCGGCGGCTGGAAACTTTTTGGGCGCTGATCCAGGAAGGACGAAACGCGCTCATTCTCGACGCGACGCATTTTCATTTCGAATATCCTAACTCGCTGTTAGTGCCGATCTGGCTTTTGCTAAAGCCCATTCTCGGTTTTGAGTGGTGCAAGAATGTCCTAGACGGCTCGTTGCCGGGACGTTATCAGAACTTTTCAGCGTGGCAGCGCTTTTGGTTTCGCCGTGCTCTTCAGTCGATTGATCAGTTTGTCGTTGTCAGTGAAGAGTTGAAGAATTGGTTGCAGACAGACCTTCAGGTCCGGAAAACAATAACCGTGATTCCGTGCCTGCTGCCGCCAACTTCGGTTCATGAGCTGGATGCCGAAACTGAGAAGTCTCTGGCCAATTATCTGCGGGGCGCGAAACGAGTTTGCAGTATCGGAGTCTTCATTTCCGACTATGGGTTCGCGGATGTGGCGAACGCTGTTGAAGCCCTGCGGGCCGAAACCGGGACAGACATTCAGCTATTGCTTCTGGACGGTGCGTTTGCGTGCGACGAGGGTTACCGCGAACAAGTACTGCGTGGCCGCGCCTGGATTACGGCAATTGAAAAAGTGGCAAACGAGAAAATCGCAGCGCTCCTAAGCCGGTCGGACGTGTTTGTGCGCGCGGTCCGACACGAGGGCTTTGGAATCTCACGTGTGGAAGCGATCTGGAGCGGTACGCCGGTCGTCGCCAGCACGGTGGGAGAGACCCGCGGCATGCTGACTTTTGATTTTGGCAATCACGAGCAACTGATTGATCGCCTGCGATCAGTTTTGTTTGACTCAGCCGCAAGCGACACGTCGGAATGGTCTGCGTTTTTCCGCGCGGAAGCGGAGAACAACTTGCGCGCACTACGAACCGTGCTGCGAATCGACAGCGGAAACTAATGTCGCGGCTTAACTCTCCATTGATTTGCGCGTTAGCGGTAGCTCTCGTCTTTTCTGTCTTCATATTCGGGCGGCTCCGGCTGGCGGCCTACGATTTCTCCTCGTTTGTGACGGCCGGCGATGTCTATTGTGATCCGTCAAAGGTTCCGCCGGGGCTAACGGTGTTAAGAAACAGCGCCGGATTTGATGGACAGTTTTATTATCGGCTGGCGTTGAATCCTTTCACTTCGCGCGCGAATGATTTTGGGATCACGATTGATCACCCTCCACTTCGTCACCAGAGAATTCTTTATCCACTTCTCACCTGGATGCTGTCACTCGGCAATCCGAGTCGTGTGCCCCTGGTAATGGTCCTGATCAATTTTCTGGGTCTGGTGGCGATGGGATGGATCGGCGGCCATTATGCGCAGGTCTTGAAGCAGCATGCCCTTTGGGGGATTTTCCTGCCGTTGTATCCAGGATTCATGCTCACTCTGTCACGCGACCTGGTAGAGATACTTGAGATCACTTTGTTGCTTGCCAGTCTTCTCCTCCTGCGGCGCGCGAGGACCTGGATGGCAACCGCCCTGCTTTGTCTCGCGGTGCTGACGAAAGAGACATCAGTACTTGTCGCCGTCGCAGCCTTGCTGTTCTACGTTTATCGGCGATGGAAAAACACCGGGAGCGAGGAACTACGCTGGTACTACTTTGCCGCGCCGATGATCGTGTACGCCGCCTGGCAGTTGACGCTCTTTTACATCTGGGGGACGTTTCCTCTGCGCGCCTCCGGAGAAGCAAACCTGGGAATTCCATTGGTCGCACCCGCCGCTTTTGCGTGGAACGCCCTGCGAACTCTCCAACGGCCGAACATCATTGAGGCGATCTTCCTCGCCGGCTTCTGTGTTGCCGTACTTGTGTGCCTGCGCGCCACGATGGCTTCGGCGCTGGAAATCCTTGTGACAGTGCTGTTCGCGGTGCTGGCCCTGTCGCTGGGTCATGTGGTCTGGACCGAAGACTGGACGTTTCTTCGCGCGGCCTCGCAATTTTGCGTGTTCGGCACGATCGTGGTTCTCGGGGCTAAAGCCAAGTCCCGATCCTTATCGCGGCCTTTCGTTTTCGCTCTCTCCGGATTGTTCTGGTTATATCTGTTTGCCAGGTTGATGCGACACTATTCCTGATTTCATGCTTAAAGGCTCATCCATCATCTGTTTTGGCGGCGAGGACTGGTGGTATCACCATCCGCACTCGAAGGGCCACCTGATGCGTCGCTTCGCGCGCGCCGGCAACAAAGTAATTTTTGTGAATTCTATTTCGATGGGTCTCGCGCCGATGAAGAGTGGGGAATTGCTGCCTCGGATAAGAAGAAAACTAAAGAGTTATGCGAAGCTGGCGCGCACTACCGAAGAAGGCATCACCGTCGTGTCACCGGCCGTGGTTCCGTTTTTCGGGAGCGCCGCCATCGCTGCCACAAATCGGCGCTTGCTCACGACTCAGATTGCCGGGCTCGCCAAACGTCGCGGGCTCTCAAATCCGATCTTGTGGATCGCTATTCCCACCGCCGTCGAGATCGTTGGCCGGCTAAACGAGTCGCTGGTTATCTATCAGGTTTCCGACAAGTACGACGCCAACACCATGGACCATGCCACCGACCCGGAATTTATTCGCCGGCTCCATCAACGGGCGATCGACGCTGCCGATATCGTTCTCTACTCAAGTCGCAAGCTGCTGGCCGAGGCTACTCAAGGGCTCGAGAAATCTCATCTGCTTGAGCAGGCAGTCGACTTTGATCATTGGTCACGCGTCACCGGCGGCGAGATTTCAGTGGCGGAAGAAATCCAAAAAGTTCCGCGCCCGCGGATCGGATACTTTGGCGCGATTGAACCATGGCTGGTCGATCAGGATTTGATCAGGCAGGCGGCGCGCGAACGTCCTGAATGGCACTGGATCTTTATCGGCAACAAGTCACGCGGTCTCGAGATAGAGAGTCTGCCGAACGTCCATTTTCTGGCGCCGGTTTCCTATCAGGATCTGCCGCACTATGCGGCCGGTTTCGATGTCTGCGTTCTGCCGTGGGACACCGGCGTGTCGTTCACGAGTTATGGCTCTGCGATAAAGGTTCGCGAATATCTCGCGTCGGGCAAACCTGTCGTGATTGCGCCTTTGCCGGAATATGACTCGATGAGCAACGTACTGCGGATCGGCCGAACCCGGGACGAGTTTCTCAAGTTAGTCGATGACGCTCTCGCTGAAAAAGATCCTGAGCTGAGGCTGGCTCGGCAGGCTGCGGTGCAACACGGTACCTGGGATGCGCGTGCAGAATGGGTGAGTGATTTGATTGAAAAGGCGCTGGCAGCAAAGACGGAGAATAAGCCTTCAGCGCTCCAATAGGAGCGCCATGTTTACAGCTCGCCGCGAACCTCAACTTTTCGAGCTCTGAAGGAGCGGCATATTTCGCTCCTTCGGAGCTTAATAAGAAATAGTGAGCGCATCACTATAAACATCTCGTGCCTAACGGCACGAAACGCGTCTTTACGAGACGTATGAGCAGATTCCCAATCCAGAAAACTGCCACCGCCGCAAACGCAAACAGAAAATAGTTTATCGCCAGCACATACCGGTACTCGGTGTGAAAGGCCGACTGCACACAAAAATAGTAAAGCGGAACCACGGACAGAATTATCAACTCCTTGCGACGCTTCTTAAGAATCAGAATCGCCACGCCGAAAACTGCCAGCGGCAGGATAACAGCGGTAATGATCAGTTTCTGAACACCGTAAACCAGCAACCGCGGATAACGCGTCCACAAATTTCTCGCTGGCCCAATCCGGTAAAGGTTAACAGTCTTAATCTTGATAACCGCCGGCTGAGTTGAGGCTTCGTGATTGACTACCAAACGTACGTCGCCGTCGCTCTTTGTCGCGAACGGCAGATCGACAGTTCTAAAGAGTTCACCAGGACTTGACTCGCCTTCAGAAACGTCCAGGATCGCAGCCGTCAGAACGTCGCCGTTTCCATCGGCTGCGGCAATTTTTACCCGGCCATGCTCGAGCGCGAAGGGAACTCGCAGCAGATACTCGGTTTTGGCGCGCACGCGCATCGACGGAGAACTAAATTGCCTGCCGTATTTTGTGTTGTCGCCGACGATCGAAAGGGTTTGACTGTCAGGTGAAACCGATACTTTGGTTTGACCTGATGACGAACCCGCTGACAGGACTGCAGGGGTTTGCGTTGAGAGGCTCATCGCCGGATCCACGACGTGGATTGGAGAAGTGACCCCAGGATTGAGGGAAACCAAACGAGCCCGTTCCAGTTTCAGCATCGAAGCAGCCCGCCGAATCATGACGCCCCCAAACCACAATGGGTGCGAACCGATTACTTTGAATCCGCGTTGCAGGCGCCAGCGTTCGCGTTGCACACCGTCGGGATTGAGAAGCCCGGGGTGGTAATCAGGGCGTTGGAACGCTTCCGATTCCTGCTTTGTAATACCCAGGTCGGTTTGGGGAATGCCGAACCTGCCTTCATCGTCGTAATCAGCGATGCCTTCGAGCAGAGTCTGTCCGGCGCCCAGTGAAACCGGAATGAAGCGATGAAAAACAATCGCGTTGCGCAGTGTGAGCGGCAAAACGATTAGGACTGTTCCGAAAATTACGGCGAGCGAGCCGCGCCACCACGTTTTGTTTCTAACCAGCAGCGGCACTGCCGCAGCGAAGAAAACGGTCATCAGCATTGCGTTGGCCCGTAGCCAACACGAGATGCCCACGAGAGCGCCCACGGCCACAAAGACCAAAAGCCGCGGTTGCTTTCGCGCGATGGTCAGCAGGTAAACGGCCAGTAAAATCGGAAATACCGCCAGAGAATCCGGTAGCAGCAGCACCGAATTCCATGCGAGTTGTGTGGAGAATGTGGCCATCAATCCTGCAATAGCCGCTGCGCCGAAACTGAAAAGCTCGCCGACGATCAGAAAAATCACCACCGCCGACAACGCGTCAAAACTTATCTGAACGAATTGAGTGGCCACGTCCGATTGGACGAAGGCCATCAGGATTGAATAGCCGGGCGGATGTCCAAGATGGTTCGTATCAGCCATCGGTGAAGCAGAGCTGAAAAAACCACGCAGGCCTTCCTGTCTAAGCAATTGCGCGAAGTTTTGGTAATTGAGCGTGACGGTAGTCTGTACTTTTCCGACTTCAAGGCGTGTATCATGCCAGGTCAATACGCGTACGCCGAAGGCCACGAGAAAAATGATTACTGCGACCGTGCTGCGGCGCACAAGAAAGCGCAGTGCAGACCGATAACGAGCGCTCATCGAATGCGAATTATCACTCGTCTTCATCAGTTTAGAGGCGGGCTACCGCCCGCCAACGGTTCATGGAAGAAGGCGGGCAGTAGCCCGCCTCTAAACA
>DATENS010000113.1:0-10320 GCA_035274925.1 Pyrinomonadaceae bacterium
TTGCAGAAGGGCACGCAGCGTTTCGTACTGCTCCTTAACCGCCACCCGGTTGCCGAGCGCCGCCTGGCCACGCATGAGCATGCAGTGAATATCCTCGCGGAAGGGATCTTCGCGCAGGATTCGCTGCGCCAAATCCATCGAGCGCGGCCACTCCTGCTTCTTTTCGGCCACGCCCGCCAGGGATTCCAGCATCCGGAGATATTGCTCGCGATAGTACGAACGCTGCTCGTCCACCCAGGCTTCATAACTGCCCTGCATGAACTCGCCGCGATAGAGATCGACCGCTTGTTCGTAAGTCTCGATACAGCGGGCATAGTCCCGCTCTCGACGTGCCGTTTCGCCATCGTTGATCAGGCGTTCGAAAGCCTCAGTGTCGATGCGGTAAGAAAACTCGGGATTCAGCTGATAATCGCCGTCGCGATAAATAATGAAGTTCTGTTTTAACGGCTGCTTGCTGTTCAGGGCCTTGCGAATGTGCGAGACCGTCGGATGAAAGTTCTTCTCCACGGTCTCGATATTGTCTTCAGTCCAGAAGGTGTCGATGATCGTATCTTTAGCGGCGCGATGATGCCGTCGTGAGGCAATAAAGCACAGGATGTCGCGGGCGCGTCTAGTAGTCCACGCGTCCGCCGCGAATGGCCGGGCCGGATCGCGGACGATCTCCACGGGCCCGAGCATGTTAATGGTCAAATCGACCAGCGGTCCCGCGGTCAGCTCTGTAGCCGTAATTGGTGGAGGCGCACTTTGCGCCAGGACCGGAAGCTGGGCCCTCAAGTCACCCGGGAGCATCTCCTGCGCGACGTCCGAGGCGAAAAGACCCGGGTGATGCGCAATTTGTTGCCGCAGCCAATACTCGTAGTCGTAGCGCGCAGCCAAATCCAGAGCGCGCCGCAAATGCTCGAACATTTCCGGTTCGCGTCTCGCGTCCAACTCACAAATGGCCAGCGCCACGCACGCCTGAGCTTCGTAGTAGTAGAGACCGCGCGCGCGAAACGACTCGATGGCGGGCAGCAACTCTTCCCGCGCGCCTTCGCCTTCACCCTGCGCGATCCTGATGTGCGCCCGCGCCAACACCGCGGTAAAGAATCCCACCTCGTCACTTTGCTGCGGCCGCAACTCGACCAACCGGTCGATTTGGGCACGCGCGCGCACGAGATCACCGGCCCTGAGTCTCAGCAAAGCCTGTTCTTCCAGCAGCTCTACGCGCGCCAGATCGATTCCGGCTTCTTCGTACGACCTTGCAGCGCGTTCGTAAAACTCAGCCGCTCGAGGCAGCTCACCGCGTTCGCGGTAAAGATTTCCATACGCTTCGAAGGTCTCGCCTAACTGGCCGACCAGATTGAAAAGCTGGCATCGCTCAAGCGCATGATCGAGGTTCTTCTCGCACTCTTCCATTTCGCCGCGATACAAATGGCAGCGGGCAATGTTCAAAAACGCCCAGGCCTCCTGCGGAATCGGTGGTTCATGGGTGTCGGTGCGCAGCATCCGCCTGAGCCAGTGCATCGCCTCGCCAAAGTCGCCGCGCACCATCGCCGGCAGCCCCAGGTTGTGGGTAATCAGGCGAATGTGATGGTCGTCGTTTCTTTCTTCGGCCGATTGCAGAGCCACGCGAAATTCACGCTCAGCCGCGGTCCACTCTCCCTGCGCAACCAGACAGAGGCCACGCGTGTTGCCACACTTGGTCCGCACCGCCGAATCCGGTGTTGTCAGCTCAACTGCTCGGTCGAGGTATTTGTATGCCGCTTCAAAATCGCCGCGCCGACGGGCGATAGTCGCCAACGAGTGCAGGGCTTCGGCCTCGCCTTCGTCGTCTCCTTTTGCACGCAGGGCCGACGAAGCGCGCCGGAAAAGACTATGGGCGGTGTCGAACTCGCCGCGCAGACGCGCCACTTCCGCGCGGTGCGCCAACGCTCGCGGGTGCGCCTCAAGAACGTGCGCCGGTAGCGATTCAGCCAACGAAGCCAGTGAGGCAAGCTTGCCGGACGCGATCCACTTTGCTCCGTGCTCCGCAATAATCTCGCCGGCCTGCTCAAAATCTTCCGCCTCAAGCAGGTGGCGAACAGCCTGGTCCCAGTTGCCGCGCTCAAGAAAATACCCGGCGCAACGAACATGTTCGGCTGACACACCCGTTAGGCCGATCTCGGTACGCAAGCGCCGGCGCAGAAAACTCTGAAACAGCGGGTGGAGGCGATATTCTTCGCCGCGCGCATCACTCGCGACCGTCATAAAGACGTTGCCGCGCACGAGTTGGGGCAGAACGGCAGACGAAATGATTTCCGGATACAGACGCGCGCAAGTGTCGACCTCGATGCGATCAAGCAGAGCGACACGGGTGAGGTAATGCTGAATTTCGGGAGGCTCTGCACTGAAAACCTCTTCCGCAAAGTACTCAAAGATATCGCGCTCAGATTGATGCAGAACCAGCAAAGGATCCTGGGCCGGCTCAGTTCCCGCGGGCTGCCGTTGAGCCACCTGACGCACCAGTTGCAGCGCCGTAATCCATCCATGCGTGCGCTCGCCGTATTCCTGCAGTTGTTCCGGAGTCAGCGCGAGGCCAAACACCTTGCGGAAGAGTTCCTGTGTTTCCTCAGCTGTAAACAGCAGGTCAGACCGGTCGATGATCGAAAGCGAATCCTGCGATCGCAGGCGGGCGAGTGTCAGCGGAGGAACATCGCGCGAGACGATAATGACGTGAATAACATCCGGTAAATACGTGATCAGCCGATCAACCACGGCATGGACCGGCGTATCTGTGCCCAAATGGTGGTAATCATCGAGCACCACGATCAACTGCTGCTCGACACGCTCGAGAATTTCGTTCAGCAACACGTCGGCGGCGCGCTCGGGATGTTGCGCCAATTCGTTGGCCTGCAAATAGGCGAAGATGGTCTCGCCAAAGTTCTTGACGCGTTGCTGGATCCCGTGGGCGAGATAGCCCATAAACACCGCCGGGTCGCTGTCGGTATGATCCAACTGATACCAGACGTAAGGCCGCTCCTGTTTGCGAAGAAATTCTGCAACCAGAGTGGTCTTGCCTGAGCCGGCATTTGCCGCCACTAACGTAACGGGCAGCGAGAGATTTGCGCGCAGTCGCTCAACCAGCCGTTCGCGGAACAACAGCTCAGGCGCGGGCCGCGGCGCCAGCAGTTTGGTGCGCAGAAAGAACGTCCCGAGCGGCGCAACCTCCGACGCACCGGGGGACGAGGCTTTAGCGTTGCGGGCTTCTCTTTCGCCCTTGGCCATTAACTTTTCCAGATCAAGTGTTTGTGGACTGCTGCGGAGAGTAGCACAGGCAAAAGCGGTAGTTCTATCGACGGCCAGACGGTTCGAGGGCGCCGCGCCACCGGGCGCGTCGAACGGTGTAAAGGGGGCGGTAATCGTTTCAGGCATAGCCTGTGGTGATTCAGTCCGTGATCAGTTCACAGAGGTGGTCCAGCTAATCAAGTCTGGAAATCGCGACTAGTGGTTGTAGTGAATTCAGCGCACCGGGCTTCACCGACAGAAAATTGTCGGCCACCGCGCGTCCGGCCAGCCCTGGCGTGGCCGCAAAATTCGCGATCGCCGCGGCGCGGCCATTGGTTTCGCGCAAGGCCAGGCGCGCATGTTCTTTGCTCAGGCCGTAGGTCTCAAACAAGCGTTCGGCTTCTTCGAGCGTAAAAGTCAGTTCAGTTTCTTCCATCACTCGCAGCATTTGTTTCGAACGCAAACGCCATAAAGGCGTCGGCGGCAGACTGCGGCAGGTAATAATCACGTGAACGTCGGCCGGCAGCAGCGGCAGCAAGCGGTGAAAAAACGGCATCACCCAATCGGCGTCATAGACGAGGTGCAAATCCTCGATAATTACGAGCAGCGGGTCGCTTGCCGATTCGCCTAATTCGAAGACAAACGCTTCGGCCAACAACTCTGCCCGGTCGCTTTCGACGCTGTCCGTAATTTGCTGTAATCCGGCAGCATCAATTTTCGGGCGTTGCAGGCCGAGCGTGGCGGTCAAATATCGGCAAAACACGCTGAGCTCGCCGTCGGCGGCGTCAACCTTGTACCAGCACACCGGCCGGGTCGCGCGGCGAGCAAAGTCCGCCGCCAAAGTAGTTTTCCCCGTCCCCGCGCGGCCATGGATGATGGTCGCGTTGTAGGCCGTGAGGTCTTCTGCCAACAGATTCAGCAGGCGAGGTCGCGATGTCCGAGGTGTTTCATCGGGCACCGTGATCTTTTCGTGAATCAGATCTTCGTCTTTGTTCATGATTTTGAGAGTTTTTCCCTTGTATTGCGCCAGCCGCGCCGAAATAGCTACCAGCCGAACACGGGACGGATTATCGAGTAGGCCCCTTGAGGAATTCTTGAGTTTTGATTGCAAGGCCACAGGGTGGCTTCTCCAGTATCTTGCTAAGAATTTTTACTTGACGTGACTGGTACGATTCACCTAGATTCCCGGATTTTTCAGCCCAAATGAATCGAAGCGAAAGACTGAGCCGGCTTAGAGTCGTTCAAGCGGAGGTCGATGCCATTCGTCGAAGTCTCGGCATTAGAGGACCTGACGAACTTATCTACGTCTCAGCTTTTGACTCATATGCAGAGGTGATCGTTGTGGCGGATGGATTTGGAGCGGCTACGACAAGCGTAGTCGAAGGAAATTATCCGATTGACTTCTTTACTCGTTACGAAAAGGAATTTGCCGACGAGGCCTCCGCACTAAGAGCGGCTGAAAGAATTATTAATGACAATGCGCCACCCGAAGAGGTACTCATTTGACAGGCCAGGCTCACCTAATGCTACTTGAGTATTCACGACGAAATTCCTCGTAAACGATTCGCAAAACCTTTTGCCTGTCCTCAGGCTCGTTGAAACCCACAGCCAGTTTCTCGACATCATTCTTGCTTAGGCACTGGACTCTCATATCGATGAGATACTTCTTAACTTCCTTTGAGATGTCGTCAATTACAAGTACCACGTTACCGTCCTGTAGACGATCCAAGTCAAAGTTTGATTTTAGCTCGGCATAGACGCGATTCGCATCTGATTCGGTTAGTATTCGCAGCCGCTTGATCTGATAAACTACTCCGAAATTCGTCGATAGATCTACGCCCTTGTCATGCGCTGCTGTTCTCGTATCTCTATAAATTCTGCAAGCGAATTTTTCAAGATGTACTTTGATAACAGCGAAACTAAATATCTCAAAATTCGCTGGAGTCTTATCAATTTGCTTTCGAACCAAGCTCAAGAATTGTTTCTGATCACTGGCCAAGGCGACTCGTGTAGCTGCATCATTCAATAACGGGACTACCCCTAATCGCTCATCGATGTGATGCTTGATTCGATTGGGAATCCAAGAGCACAGAGTTTTCGCGCACTCTGTGTACGGTGGAAGGAGTTCGTATTTAAGATGTTCTACGGTCTTTAGAACATGATACCTGGACATCCGCATTCCATAGGCGTCCTCATATTTGCCTCCGATGTGAACGTCATGGCCGAGAAACTCTTTGAGATACTTGACTGACGATTCATACGTCTTACGAATCTCTGAGTCCGAGAATAGACTGCCTCCAGTTTCCGAATAATGCCGGAGTAAACCTAATGCAATGACCGGCATGATCACCTTCGTCTGGGAGTTCTTTAGCATTCGATCGATCTCGGATTTGCAGAAGACTTCGGCAGTCTCATTAGACGTCGTCACTATTCGCAACTGTTTGTTCGCTTTCGACACGACGAAATTATGCCACGAATCGGCAACATGCCGAACAATAGGGCAAGCGGCGTTCGAGCATTGTCACATCCACAGTCCAGAGGTAAACTCCCCATGCTTCCGAGACCGAAATCCAAGGAGTTCCGCCATGATTAAGAAGATCCTGTCCGCGGTTTTTGTTTTGGCCGCGGCGACCGTTGCCGCTGCGCAGGGAAATCCACCACCCCCTCCCGCTCCGGTTCAACCTCCAGCTGCAACCTTGCCTCCGGCTCCGCCCAAGGCGACGCCGGCTACGCAGACGCCCGCCGCGCCGCATACAAACCTCAAGGTCGGCCAGCAGGCGCCAGACTTTTATTTGCCGAGCACGATCATCGGTCCTGACCAGAAGACGGTGCGTTACAGACTAAGCGACTTCAAGGGCAAGAAAAATGTGGTGCTCGCCTTTTTCGTCTTTGCCTTTACCGGCGGTTGAACGAAGGAAATGAAGGCGTATCAGGCTGATATCGCCAAATTCGAATCGAATGACACCCAGGTTTTCGGCGTTAGCGCAGACAGCATTTTTGCCAATCGAGAATTTGCCAAACAAAACGGCATCACTTTTCCTATCCTCAGTGACTTTGCCAAGCGGAGCGTCGTAAGGGACTATGGCATTTTCAACGAGGAAGGCGGCTACGGAAGTCGTGCGACCTTCGTAATCGACAAAGATGGAATCATTCAGCACATCAAGGAAGGCAATGAGGCCATCGATCCAACCAGTGCTTTGGACGCGTGCAACATTCTGACGCATAAGAAAGCAACACAGTAGTCTTACGGACTGAATAGGAGATCAAGAATGAAGAGACTCGCGCCGGTCGTCGTGGCCGTTTTGTTGTTAACGGCAATATCAGCTTGTAAGTTTGGCTCTTCGCCCACTGCTACCTTTAAAGCTTTTTGGGAAGCTCAAAAGAAAAAAGACATCCCGGGGATGAAGAAGACGATGTCCAAGGCCTCGATGGCCATGTTGGAAAAGGGAGCCAAGCAGCAGAACAAGACTGTCGACGAGGCCATCACCGAAGGATTCAATACTCCGGGCGCCAAGTATGACAAAATCCCTGAGTCGCGCAACGAAAAGATCACCGGCAACGACGCTACTCTCGAGATTCAGGACGAAACCTCGAAAAAATGGGAAACGATGTACTTCGTTAAAGAAGACGGCGAGTGGAAGATCGCCCTCGATAAGACCATTGAAGAACTCTTGAAGAAAGTGGGACAGCCGTAAGGTGGCACGCGCATCTTGCGCGTGGTTCCCGGGCGAGACGCCCGTGCTACTTAACCTTTTTTCGCGTAAGCCTCGTCAGCCATGGCCCGGGCCTTGAGATTAGCGTCCGGGCTTTTCGCGTCGATTTCAAAATCAATCTGTTCGAATCCCTTGAGGCCTTTGATTACCAGGGCCTCGCCGGTTTTGTTTTCCGGCGACCACATCGTTTCGGGTTCATCGCTCTTGCTTTTGTCGATGCGATAAATCACCGCAAAAGGTTTCCCATTCGCCAGCCGCCACTCGATCTTGTGATTTTGATCGTAGCCTATTGACTGCGTTCCCAGATTGATGGACTCGTCGCTGTTGCCGCGCAGAGGCTGGAGACGAAGATGTGAACTAGCCGCGCTGTAATCGATGCGCAGTTCGTAGCCACCGTAACCTTTACACTTGAGCGGCATGTCCTCGCCCTGAAGTTCTTCGCCTTTTTTCAGTTTGGTTATCGGCCCGCATTGGGTCTTCAGATTGGTATAAAGACTGGAGAATTTCGGGGCTTGAGCACTTGTGGAGACGAGGCTTAAGGAAAACAAAAGCGCCACGCCCAAAATGACCGGCAGCCAGCTTCTCAATCGCAACATATGCTTCTCTCCTTTGGATTCTTCCTTGGGCTTACCGGAATAAAGACGTACAAGGCTTTCGCTTCAGCACCTGAGTTTCACCAGCGGAATTCTTTACTCTTAAACCGGTGGCGCTCGCGGTGGCGGTGAACTTTTCATCGCCGACGCTGAATTCTATTTTCATTCCCGTTACAGTCGCGGGCACGAATTCCGGTTTGGGATCTTCGGCGCCACCCTGAGCGATTTGCACCATCGCATAGTAGCCGCCCCCGGCGGGAATAATGACGACCCGCATGCCTTCGAGGTCACCTGAGCCCTTGCCTACGGTAAAGTTTTCGTAGACGCCGGCAACCGACACTTCTGGTTCTGATAGTGAACTGGCCAGCCCGATCGGAAATATCATCAGGCAGATCAAGGCGGCCAACATGGTTCGTGAAGCTAATTTCATTTAATTCTCCTCTTATGACAGTGGTTGTATTGAAAGAGTGGCACTACTTTAATTTGTCTTTCCAGCGCGCGTCGTTGCATTTTCGATCGCTTCGCGCAAACTGTCGGCGCCAAGCGTCGTCAGCACCACCCCGTTTATGTAGATGGTGGGCGTGCCTTCGATGCCGTACGACTCGCCTTCCTCAATATCGCGGCGAATAGCCGCGTCGAAGCGACCGCTGTCCAGATCGGCGTCGAAGCGCTGGCGGTCGAGCCCGGCCTGGGTCGCATATTTTTTCAGAGACGCATCGTCCAGCGCGTTTTGGTTCTTGAAAAGAAAGTCGATGTATTGCCAGAACTTTCCCTGGGCGTTCGCGGCTGCGGCAGCCTGGGCAGCACGCATCGCGTTAGGGTGAATTGAAGACAGGGGGAAATTTCGAACCTCGAAATAGACGCGATTACCAAACGACTTCACTGCGTCTTCAAGCACCGGATACATCGCGCCACAGGCCGAACACTGAAAGTCGGTGAACTCAATGATCTTCACTGGCGCATTAACATCGCCGCGCGACACGCCCTTGCCCGCAGTTAGGTTGAAAAACGGCGGCGCCGGTTCTTTAAGAAGGATCTGAATTTTGGCGCCGGCCCTGAGCCGCGTAGCCAGGTCCCGTTCGAGCTTTTCCTGCTGTTGCGACTGCAAATAACCAGCGATTTGGGCTTTCAGCGAATTCAAGTCGCCGCTCAGGCGGGCTTTGTTTTCTTCGTAGAACTTTGCCACCTCAGCCTCGGTCGGGTCCTTGAGCTTGTCGGTTATTTCCGTGCGCACGATTTCTTCCGGACCGATTTTACGTTTGCTCGCCTCGGCAAGTACCAACGAATCATTGATGCGGCGATCGAGTGCCTGCTTTCGCGCCTCGTAGATCCGCGTGTCCATTTTGAAGATGTACGCTTTCATGCGCTCGTTGAGCGTTTCAATTCGCAGCGGCTGGCCATTTACCGAAACGATCACCGTGCCCGGCGCCAGGTTCGGCGCATTAACATCTGCATTTTTCATTACGGTGTTCGTCATCTTCAGCCGGTTCACCAGCTCTGCATGGGCCTGTTGGCTTCGTTCTGCACGGATGTAGTTGACGATCGTCGGCCGCACTGCTTCCAAATCAGCTCCAAGTTGCGCGCGATTGGCGTCATAGACTGCGCGCACTTCGGCATCAGTCGGCGACGCGACTTTACTGTTGACTTCACTGTCGAGGAACTGGTCCGTGGTCATGCCGCGCTTTTTAGCCTCCGCGGCAATCAGCATTGAATTGACGCGCGCATCGACGGCACGCTGGCGCGCTTCCCGAATTGCCTTCTCTCGATCCTGATAAAACGCCTGGAGATAGAGATCCGGATCGTTGAGAATTTTTGATGACACTGTCGATTCAATGTCAGCGGCGGTTAAGGTCACGTCGTTTACGATTGCGAGTGCCTCAGAACTGTCCGCCGGCGATGCGGGCGGGGACGGGGGCACCGCGGCACTTGTTGACTTAGTCTCAACCGGTTGCGTCGCAGGCCGTGTCGTCGTTCTCTGGCCCGAGGTGCGACGGCGGGGCTGCGCGGCCACTGGGAAAGCGCACGTCAAGATTAGGCTAATAACGATGATCGAATGTCGGTTCATGCAATACGTTTTTCCAAATATTATTTGCTAAGCAGGTTTGCGCACTAGCGTGCGCAATTCCTTCGGAGTGCGATGTTTATAGCACGTCCAGTTCCAAACCTGGCAGTGGGCCCGTCATGTTTCCGTTCCGGCTAGTTTTCGCACCGTCTCGAGCGTATCAATTTCTGCGGCCGACTTGTCGGGTCGCAATCTTACGATGCGCGGGAACCGCAAAGCGTACCCGCTCTTGTGACGGTTTGAGGCCTGAACCCGGTCGAACGCCACTTCCAGCACGACCGTCGGTTCGACTATGCGGACGCGGCCGTGTGCGAACTCCTGAAGAGTGTGCCCGCGAAACCATTCCGTCATTTCGGCAATCTCGGCGTCGGTCAGTCCCGAATAAGCCTTGCCGATATTCAACAGCTCATCACTCTCTGCTGAGCGGCGCACCGCGAATGTGTAATCCGAGAGAACACTCCGGCGCTTGCCGTGCCCCAACTCCACCGCCGTTACCACCACATCCAAAGTGGCCAGGGCCTTTTTTAGTTTCAACCATTCACGCCCACGCCGTCCGGGTTTGTAGAACGACGCCGGATCTTTAATCATCAGGCCTTCATTCCCACGCGCGCGGGCGCCGTCGAACTCGCTATCAAGCTCAGCGACGTGGGTAAAACGTTTGGCCTGCGAAAGACGAACCGGTCCAAAGCCGCTGCTGATAATTGTTTCG
>DATENS010000114.1:0-39677 GCA_035274925.1 Pyrinomonadaceae bacterium
AAACCAGTAGGTCTTTGCGGCGCGATTGTAATCGGACATGTGGTTCAGTTTCATGGTGTTCACGTCGAACTGCACTCAACACTTCGTACGTTCACAAATCAGCACATCGATGTTTCCTCTCGTACTTAAACAATTTCAAAAAAGTCCGCGCCGAAACCGCTCTTCCGGAGCAACTCGGTTTTTCGGTTCCGGCGCGGGACTGGGCAAGTCGGCGATGCTGGCACGCATGCGCCGTCTGGGGTGTAGCGAACAGGACAAATCGTCTATGGTGCGCGTTCATGACTAAAACCAAACTTACGCGGCTAGCAGGACTCAGTGCGGTGAGCCCGAGAGCGCGGTTAACGCTTTCTAGCCGCGCCCACAGTGTTACAAGGTTCGTGCCGCGACATTTCTTCACAAATCTGCGTGTTTCGGAGAGGTTTTCAATTTCCGGATCGGTCACGCACTCAAACTGACAGGTCAAAATGATTGGGGGAGTAGGAACCGGGAGCGGACCGGGGTCCCCGCGCGGGCAGCCCGCGTGGGGTGGTGGATGCGACCGGGTTCAAATTCAACGCCATGGTCAGCTAAAAAGAAGCGGGCCCGGTCGCTACGGCTCCCGGTTCTGACTTCATGTCGAGGTTGACAACGTTCGTTTCAACAGTGCAACTTTCACTATCTTTTCTTTTAGATAAGTGTGAGCAGAGCGATTAAAACAAGCGTCGAAGGCGCTCCTGCGGTCGGTTACGTCGAGTTGTTGCGTAACAATCGGGGCTTCCGCCTACTTTGGCTGGGCCAGGTTGTCAGCCAGATGGGAGACTGGTTCGACACGATTGCGGTGTACACCATCGCACTGCAACTCACCGGGTCAAGTCGATCAGTGGCACTGATCATGGTCGCGCGTTTTCTTCCGAGCGTTATCATGGGTCCGCTCTCAGGCGTGGTCGCCGACCGGTTCAGCCGCCGATCAGTGATGATCGCATCAGACTTGATGCGGGCGGTGGTGGTGCTCGGCTTTCTGTTCGTGCGCCGTCCCGATCAAATGTGGCTGGTTTACGTTCTCACGGTTTTTCAACTTGCCTTCTCAGCATTCTTCGAACCGGCCAAGACCGCCGCCATTCCCTCGATTGTCTCTGACCGGGAACTGGTACCGGCCAATGCGATCGCTTCCGTTACCTGGTCTGCGATGCTGACCATCGGCGCGGTAATCGGCGGCTTGGTGGCCGGCTGGTTCGGAACTGATGCAGCGTTTGTCCTCGACTCGCTTACGTTTGTGGCTTCAGCTCTGTTAATCATGCGCGTTCGATTTCCCAAGCGGCCGCCGCGCCCTAAATCAAAGTTGACGGTGATGAAGGCGCTCGGCATCAGCGACACAATCGAAGGCGCGCGATATGTGAAGAGCAGCTCCCGCGTGCTCGCCTATTTGTTGGTGAAGCCGGCCTGGGGACTCGGCGGCGGAATCCTGACGCTGCTGGCGGTGTTTGGTGAAAGAGTATTTCCCGTCGGCGGCAAAGCGGCCACCGGCATAGGCGTGCTTTTTACTGCGCGCGGAATCGGCACGGCGGTTGGCCCAATCGTGGCGCGGCGGTGGGCAGGCGAAACCCGGAAACAAATGCAGTATTCGATCGGCATCGCTTTTTTGATCGGCGGCGCTTTCTACATCGCCTTTGGCCTGTCGCAGAACTTCATTCTGGCTTTGCTCTTTCTTATGATCGCGCACACCGGCGGAAGTATTCTTTGGGTATTCTCCACGGTGTTATTGCAGCGCGCGGTCGAGGATCAATTTCGCGGGCGCGTATTCGCTGCCGAGCTGGCCCTGCTAACCCTGACGATGGCGGGCTCAAATTATTTGGTGGGTGAGTTAATGGACCGCTTTGGCTATTCGCCGCGGGTCGTCACTGCGGGCGTCGGCGTTTTCTTCCTGCTACCGGGAATTATTTGGTTTGTCACACAGAAATGGTGGGACAAAAAAGAGAGACAAAGCCCGAAGACGCCGGTCATCAAGCCTGCCGAATTAGAAGTCGCAGTGGAACGCGATCAGTTTGAGATCTAGAAAGTATGAAAACCAAGATCGGCGTGATGGGCTCGGCTGAAGAGCTGCCGGAGGTTAGCGAGAAGGCTAATGCTTTGGGTAAGGCGATCGCCGCGCGCGACGCTATCCTGTTAACCGGCGCAACCACCGGTTTGATTTATGCAACCGGAAAGGCGGCCCATGACGCCGGTGCGACGCACATCGGGATTTCGCCGGCGCACGACAAGCAAGAACATATTGAAAAATACCGGCTGCCGGTGGACGCGTGTGATGCGATCATCTACACGGGATTTGGGTTGAAGGGACGGAATGTTGTGCTGGTACGGTCGTGCGACATCGTAATGTTCATTGCGGGCTCGATCGGTTCGCTCAACGAGTTCACCATCGCGTACGACGAAGGAAAGATAATCGGCTGCCTGACCGGAACAGGGGGCGCGGCCGATGAGATCGAGCGACTGACGAAGGCTCTGCGAAAAGAAACCAAGTCGCGTCTGCTTTATGAAGACGACCCGGAGAAGTTGTTGGATCGATGTCTGGCAGTATTACAGAACCCCGAGCGGTAGCGAGGGGATGGTGCCGCTCAACTTACCCGAGAATGCGCAAGTCGAGTTTATGATCCGGTCGCTACCACCACCCCGAGCGGGCTGCCCGCGCGGGGACCCCGGTCCGCTCCCGATTCTGTACCGCTTGAAAGGAACTTCGTATGGACTTTGGCTTAAAAGATCGTGTGGCCCTCGTGGCGGCTGCCAGCCGGGGCATCGGCTATGCGGCAGCCATGGAACTGGCCCGCGAAGGCGCCCGCGTTTTTCTCTGCTCGCGCGACGAACGCCGTGCTTCCGAGGCCGCCGAAGCCATTCATAAAGCCACGGGCGCGAATGTTGCCGGGATTGCCGCGGATGTGACTAACGGCGCGGAAACAGAAAGGTTCGTGCGTCTTGCTGAGGAACGCGCAGGCCGGATCGATGTGTGCGTCACAAATGCCGGCGGCCCGCCTTCAACGCTTTTCGCCGACACCGACCTCGATATGTTTCGACAGGCTTTCGAGCTGAACGCGCTCTCCGCAATCAGATTGGCCAAGCTGGTCCTGCCCGGCATGCGCGAGCGAAAATGGGGTCGCATCGTCAACATCACCTCAATTTCAGTCAAGCAACCGGTCGAAGGATTGCTGCTTTCCAACACCGTTCGCGCCGGGTTGACGGGTTGGGCCAAGACCGTATCAAACGAGGTAGCCGCCGACGGCGTCACTGTAAACAACGTCGCGCCGGGTTACACTTTAACTGAACGTCAGGACGAGCTGGCTGAGGCGCGCAGCAAGGCGATGGGCAAATCAAAACAGGAAACGATCGATTCGTGGGCGGCGCAAACGCCGATTCGTCGCATGGCGAAAGCGGAAGAGATCGCGGCGGCCATCGCATTTCTGGCTTCGGAACGCGCCTCGTACATTACGGGTGTGACACTCCAGGTCGATGGCGGCTGGATTCGGGGATTGCTATAAGTCATGGCGCGAGGGTGGGAAAGCAAATCAGTCGAAGATCAGGTAGCTGACGCGGAGGCAGCCAAGGAGGCGCGCGCCAAACGGCAGCTTTCAGAGCAAGAGCGTGAAAAACTATTGCGCCGTCAATCGCTCTTGATGTCGCGTGCGCAGATTAGTGACCGTTTGAAGAAAGCCACAAACGCGCGCTATCGCGCCCAGCTTGAACTCGCTTTGAAAGATCTGGAAGACCGGTTGCGTGATTCTGACTAGATTCTGAACTTGAAGTTAAGGATCGCTGTTAGTCTTTGGTGCGGTGAAGTTGTCCAATGTCTTGCTACCGGCGAAGTCACCATCTTTTGTGAACCGGTACTCGCGGAGTTGATAGGCCGTTCCTCTCGCGCGTCCGGCGGGCATCCGCATCCACAATGTGACCGTCGTTTCGCCATCGGCTTTGGTGTCGGTCTGGGGCGGTTGAAAAGCATGGTTGGCGAAGTCATCGTTCTTAACTGACAACACCCTCAGGAATCCGAGCAGGCCCTTCGCGACCCACGCCCGCGCCAACGATTGACGCTCAGTCTGGTTCGCGGTTTTCCAGCCCATCGTCTCAAGCGCGGTCCGAGACATCGATTTGTCGTCGGCGTCAACGTAACGCGCGCCGGCAAAAACCCCCTGAAAACGGCAGCCATAATCGAACGCGAAGCCGCCCACCACGACGATTCCCGGCAAACTTGGATCGCGCCAAATGCAGCGCTTGCTGCGATTGTCCAGCGTCTTGCCGGCAATTGCTTCGCGCGCCGCATTGACACCCTCGTCAGTTGAAAGATCAAACTGCGAAATATCCTGAGCGGGCGTGGCCGCAAGCAGGCAACAACTGAAACAAACCAGCGTCAGCAATCGCACAAATGGTCGCAACATGTGGAAACTCAAAAACCAAGATTCGAGGCCATTCAATGGAGTATGGAATTGGGCGAGGAAAAATTTCAGAGAATTCGCTAGTCGAGCGTTGTTTCGCGAATCTTCTTTTCCTGCTCGGCGCGAAAATCGCGCAACTTCTTTTTTAACTCCGGCCGGCTGTTGGCGAGGATAGCTATAGCGAGAAGCGCCGCGTTAGTTGCGCCCGCTTTGCCAATGGCGAGAGTCCCGACAGGAATGCCGCCCGGCATCTGCACGGTAGACAGCAAAGAATCGAGTCCATTCAACGCGCTGGTCATGGGCACGCCGAGCACCGGCAAAGTAGTGTGCGCGGCAATTACGCCTGCCAGATGGGCGGCGCCGCCGGCCGCGGCAATGATCACTTCCACGCCGCGCGAATCCGCATTCGCGGCGAACTGCGTGGCCAACCCGGGCGTGCGATGCGCCGACATGACCTGCGCCTCATGCGCGACACCGAACTTCTCGAGCGTGTCCGCGGCCGCGCGCATCGTGTCCCAGTCAGACTTGCTGCCCATCACGACAGCGACAAGAGATTTTGAAGTTTTGGATCCTTGTTTCTTAACCATTGTTATTAGACCGACCCGCTAACGCAGGTGGTACTGACCTCACTATTCTCCCTGATCGAGTGAATACCCGCGCTCGCCATCAAAGTTGCACAGGTTTTCCGTCTTAATGAAATCAAATCCACCGCCGGCCACACTCGACAACAGATTAATAATCTGTTCGTGCTTGATTTCGGCGCCGTCGTTTTGCGACATGAACCGGCAGCGCCAGTGATCGGAACAGAAGGTCTCAGACTTGCCGCCGGGCCAGACCTTAACGCCGCGATTACTAATCATGACCAGCTTTAGATCGTCAGGAGTGACCTGACTGAGCGCCTCACCAAGGTTGTCCGGCGAACCTTTCATCCAGTCCAGGAAAACATCGACACCGACAAGTTCTTTGTGCGTATCCGACCGCTCTTTAACAATGGTTTCACCGGCGAAAGTCTCGTCATCGCCATTCTGCTTGTAAGCTACCGGCTTGAGCGTGTGCGGCTTTTTCCCGAGCCGCTCCACGACTGCCGCGCCAAATTCTTTGGTGCCGACCTTCTGCTTGCTCACGCTCTCTTCGAAAATGTCGTAAGTGTGAACGCCATCCTCGATCGTGCGGAGCCAGGCATTGTGCACGCGTTCCGCAATCACCTGCTGGCCGATGTGCACCAGCATCATGATTGCGCCATGCAGAAGCCCCGACGGGTTCGCCAGGTTCTGTCCCGCGCGTCGCGGCGCTGAGCCGTGGATGGCTTCGAACATTGCAATGTTCTCGCCGATGTTGGCCGAACCGGCGAGACCGACTGAGCCGGCAATCTGCGCGGCCACATCCGACAAGACATCGCCATAAAGATTCGGCATTACCAGGACGTCGAAAGCGGTAGGCGTATCGGCGAGCTTGGCGGCGCCGATGTCCACGATCCAATGCTCGTTTTCTATCTCGGGATACTCAGCGGCGATCTCGTCAAAGACTTTATGAAAAAGACCGTCGGTCAATTTCATGATGTTGTCTTTGGTGAAGCAGGTAACTTTTTTGCGATTATGACGGCGGGCGTATTCAAAAGCATAGCGAACAATCTTTTCCGACCCAGGCCGCGAGATTAGCTTCAGGCATTGAATCACCTGATCGGTTTGCCGATGTTCGATGCCGGCGTAAAGGTCCTCTTCATTTTCGCGGACGATCACTACGTCCATGCCCGGGTGCTTGGTTTCCACGAAGGGATGATAAGAAACGCAGGGTCGCACATTCGCGTAAAGGCCCAGGGTCTTCCGCACGGTTACGTTCAGGCTCTTGAAGCCTCCGCCCTGGGGCGTGGTAATTGGAGCCTTGAGAAAAACTCTGGTACTGCGCAGCGAGTCCCACGAACTCGGCTCGATCCCGGAAGTGTTGCCGGCGAGATAAACTTTTTCGCCGATGTCGATTTTGTGAATCTCCAGCTTCGCGCCGGCTTCTTTCAAAATCTGAAGCGTTGCCGTCATTATTTCGGGGCCGATTCCGTCACCATATGCAACCGTAATTGGAACTGTGGGCATGAAGATGATTGCCTTTCTAAGCGATTTGGAAGTTGACGAATATACGCCTAAAGCAGAGAGCGAGCAAAGCCGGGGAGGCATCTACAGATTACGTTATGAAGTTAGAACCGGGAGCGGTAGCGACCGGGTCATGAATTCAACGTTGAGTGCAGGATCCGCTCGCTATCGCTCGCGGTTCTGACACGCCGCAGTGGTAAGATTGAAACTTCCCGTGAACCATCAGGCCTTTGCCATTCTGGAGTTCAATTCACTGCGCGCCCTCGTACGCCACGGGGCGCAGACTGCGATGGCCAGAGCGCGCATAGACGAGCTCGAACCGAGCGAGAGTTTTGAAACTTTGCACGGCGCGCTGCGCGCAGTTGCGGAAGCAATCGACTTGCGGCAGCACGGCGCTCGATTCTCGTTTGCCAGCCTCGCCGATCCGGCCGAGTCTATTGCGCGCCTGAAGATTGAAGGCGCCGCGCTCGACCCGCGGGCCATTCTTGATCTCGTGGGTCTATGCAATGCCGCGACCGCGGCGCGCGAAACGGTGCTGGCTGAACGTGAGAATTGTCGGGCGCTCTTCGAATTAGTCGCGGCGCTACCTTCCGAGCTGAAAAAACTCGCCGCCACTATTACCAAAAAGATCCTTCCGAACGGTGAGATCGACGATCGCGCTAGTCCCGAGCTGGCCCGAATACGTCACGAAGTCGCCCGTCAGCGTTCGTCCATCACGCGTTCGCTGGAAAACCTGATGCGGCGATCGCCAGAAGCAATTCAGGAAGAGCTGGTCACCGTGCGCAACGATCGCTTTGTCATTCCCGTGCGCGCTGATCATCGTGGGCGCATCAATGGTGTCGCGCACGGCTCGTCTTCCTCAGGCGCGACGATCTTCGTCGAGCCCATGCAAACAATCGAAGCGAATAACGAGCTGCAGACCTTGCGCGAGGCTGAGCAACGCGAGATTGCGGAAATACTGTTTCGACTCTCGGAAGACTTGCGAACTGCGTTACCGGGAATTGAAGCGGCCGCTCAGGCAGTTGCCGAGCTTGATTTCCTAAACGCTAAAGCTGTCTTTGCCGAAAAGTTCAATTGCGTGGTGCCGGTAGTGTCAGAACCCGGCACTGACACGACTCTTGAATTCATCGACGCGCGTCATCCGTTGCTTGAGGAATCTTTGCGCGCCACAGGCGGGCAGGTCGTCCCGGTGTCACTTAAATTAGATGAACGACACCCGACGATGGTGATTTCGGGCGCGAACGCTGGCGGCAAAACGGTGGTGCTCAAAACCACGGGACTGCTGACGTTGATGGCGTTGTCGGGTTTGCCCGTGCCGGCGCGAGCGGCGCGCGTGCCTTTCTATGCTTCCGTGCTCGCGGACATTGGCGATCATCAATCGCTGGCCGCGAATCTTTCAACTTTCACGTCACACGTGGCGAACATTGCCTCGATGTTCGAGACGTGCGAGCTGCCGGCCCTCGTTATGTTTGATGAAGTCGGCACGGGCACCGATCCCGAGGAAGGTTCGGCCCTCGGCGTCGCCGTCGTCGATCATTTCAAGCGCCGCGGCGCCCACGTATTGGCCACCACGCATTACTCGGGCTTGAAGATGTTCGCCGCCAACGAGCCGGGCGTGCTGAACGCCAGCGTCGAATTCGACGAAAAGACGCTTCAGCCTACGTATCGTCTGTTGGTGGGTGTCGCCGGATCTTCTTCTGGCCTGGAGATCGCCCGGCGCTTCGGCATTCCCACCGAAATCATCACCAGCGCGAATCAGCAGGTGAAAGAATCCACGCGCGACGCGATCGAATACTTGCGGCGCATTAAACGTGAAGCCGACGAGGCCGAAGCGCTGCGGAAAGCGCTGGAAGAGGAACGAGCGGCCACCGCTGAAAAGTTCGCCACACTTGATCGTGATTTCAATAAGCGCGAGCAGTCGCGTCAAGCGGAATTTGAAAAGCAGTTGAAGGACACGCTCGCCGCTTTTGAAACGCGCGCACGTGACTTAATCGCGCACGTGGAAGCGCGTGCGGATCGCGTGAAGGTCGAGCGTGAGGCGCAGAAGCGTTCTGCCGAACTGAAGAGTGAGGCGCAGCGCGCCCTGCAGGCGGCGAAGAAACCTGCGGCCGCAGTCTCTGAAAAGCCTCTGCCGGCTCCTTTGCGAGGCGTGCGTGTCGTCCGCGATGGCAGAGTCGTTGGCGAAGGATCGGGCGCGCCGGCACCTGCGGAACAGGGCGAAACCAACAGCAACCGAGACGGCCAGCTCTCCAGTGCTCCGGCGCGCGAAATGAGAGCTGGCGATCGCGTGCGATTGCTTTCGTTCGGCTCGATCGGCATCGTCGATGAGATCAAAGGAGAGGATGTTCAGGTTCGTGTGGGGTCGATTCACCTGCGCGAGAAACTTTCAAACCTGGAATTGCTCGAGCAAGGGCAAGCGCGGGAGCAGCGTGATGAAGTCAGAACCGGGAGCGGTAGCGACCGGGTGAAAAAACCATCGTTGGAAGAAATGCGTCGCCGCGCCGCGACCACCGAGCTTCATTTGCATTCCAAAGAACCAGAATCCAAATTCCAAAACAGTGCTGAACTAAATCTCATCGGCAAGAAGACTGACGAAGCTATCGACATTACTGACAAGTTTCTTGATGAGGCTTTCTTGAACGGGCTCAGCGAAGTGCGCATAATTCACGGCCACGGCACGGGCGCGCTTCGGAAAGCCGTGACCCAATTTCTCGATGATCATCCCCACGTTGCTCGCTATGCCCAGGCTCCGCAGGATAAAGGCGGATCGGGCGCCACGATCGTAGAATTACACCAATGATTAGTGCGGAACCCGAATTGATAATTCTGTTTCGTCCCGTCGGCCAGCAAGAACTAGAACTAATCCGAAGCAGTCAAAACACCGCATTTCCTCCTCGACTTCCTGAGCAGCCATTCTTTTATCCAGTCCTCACGGAGGAGTACGCCACTCAGATTGCGCGTGATTGGAATGCAAAATATAACGAGCCGAAATGTGGTTATGTGACCCGCTTTCGTGTAAGAAAGTCTTTTATCAATCGTTATGAAACCAGGACTGTGGGCGGCACGAGCCACCTGGAGTATTGGATTCCTGCCGAAGAGCTCGATGATTTCAACCGTAACATCGTGGGAAGCATCGAAGTGATTGCTGAATTTAGAAACTAAGTAAGTGCGCTTTCCACAAACCTTTATCGAAGACCTGCGCCGCCAGGCGGACATTGTTCGCATCGTGCAGGACTATGTGACGCTGAAGAAGGCCGGCGCGAACTGGGTGGCGCCCTGTCCTTTTCACAAGGAAACCAAGCCTTCGTTTTCCGTCAGCCCCGCCAAGGAAATGTTCTTCTGCTTTGGATGTCACAAAGGCGGCTCAGTCTTTACCTTCATCATGGAGATCGAGCGTGTCACTTTCCCGGAAGCCATTAAATTGGTCGCAGAAAAGTCCGGCGTGCCTTTGCCAAAGATGGAGGACGACGGCCGCTTTGAAGCGCGCAAGCGCGAATCGGATCAAATCATCGACCTCAATCATTGGGCGCTTCAGTGGTGGGAAGAGCAGCTGAAAAGCAAAGCGGCGCGTTCCGTTCGTGAATACTTGAAGCAGCGCGGCATCAGTGACGAAACCTCCCAGACATTTCGCCTGGGTTTTGCTCCCGACAGTTGGGAGGCGTTGTCAGTGCATCTTCGTCAAAAAGGCGCCACGCAGGAACTGCTTGAACGCAGCGGCCTGGTGGTACGAAAAGAGGAAGGGGGATCGTACGATCGTTTTCGCGGGCGGCTGATGTTCCCGGTATTCGATGCGCAGGGAAAACCGATTGCTTTTGGCGGCCGGACGCTCGATCCCGAGGGCGAGCCGAAATATCTCAACTCGCCGGAAACCCCGGCCTATACGAAAGGCCGTCATCTTTTCGGGCTTAACCTGACCCGAGACGATATTCGCCGCCAGGGCTTTGCAATTCTGGTCGAAGGATACCTCGATCTCATTGTGCCCTTTCAGTTTGGAGTGCGAAATGTGGTCGCCAGCCTGGGCACGGCGCTGACGCCTGAGCAGGTAAAACTGATTGGCCGCTTTGCGCGTAAGGTAGTGGTGAACTATGATGGAGACCGAGCGGGCGTGCAGGCAGCGAAGCGGGCAATCGAAACTCTTCTGGCAGAAGACATTGAGGTCAAGGTGTTGGTCCTCCCGGACAACGCCGATCCTGACGATTTCATCAGAAAACACGGCGTGACGGAGTATCAACAGCGCCGCGGCACAGCACGGGCCCATATACAATTCGTGATCGATGAAGCGGTACGGGATCGTAACCTCCACCGCCCGGCTGACAAAGCCGCTGCGGTTGAGGAGACGCTCCCGTTTGTTCGCGCTGTGCGCAGTCGCATTCAGCGTCGCGAATACTTTGACATTGCCATGGACGCCTTGCGCGTGCCCGCGGACGGGCGGCGCGAGCTTTGGCAACGAACGCGCGGGGATGCAAGCACCGGCACCAGGAGCGTTCAGCAACTGGTTGCGACGCAAAGAAGGACGCTCCCGGCGGAAGAACAGCTCCTGGAGCTTTTGCTCGGTAATGAAGAGGTACGCGGAATAATCCTTGCGCGGGTGAAGGACACAGGCTTTGAAGAGTTAGCGACCGCGGCAATCTTCCGCGCGCTCTTCGAAGTAAGCGAGAAGAAAGGCGAGATAAACTTCGAGACTCTGAGCGAGCATTTGGCCGATGACCCCCAGGCTTTGGAACTGCTTCCCCGCTTGATGATGAAAGAGCCGGGCGAATCTTTCGACGAAGCACTGGCGAAAGCTGAGAAATGCTTGAACACCATCGAGATGGTCAAACTCGACAGCGACCTTGAAGAACTGACGACGCGCATTGCAGAGGCCGAGCGTGCCGGGGAAGCCGACTTGAGTTTGGAGTTGCAACATAAGCATCTTGAAAAACGAAAACAAAAGGACGCACTGGATGCCCTCTTACCGCGAGGACATCAAACCAGCGTCGCTTAGTTTTTGAATTGAGAACGTAGGAAAAATAACGTGGCTATTGAAGAAAAAGATCGTGACGATGTGATGGATCGCCTGCTGCAGTTGGGCGGTGACAAAAAGTTTTTGTCTTACGACGATTTGAATCGCGAGTTGCCGGAGAACGTGGTTTCTCCGGACGACATAGAAGATGTCCTCCAGAAACTGGATGCTTCCAATATTCACGTGGCCGATTCGGACGAGCGCCTGATTGAGCAGGCGGCCGCCATTGCCACTGAGGAAGAAGAGGCTGACGAAGAGCTGGAACTTGATTTGTCGGCCGGCGCGCTCGAGAAAACCAACGACCCGGTCCGCCTGTACCTGCGCGAAATGGGCGTGGTGCCCTTGTTGACGCGCGAGGGCGAAGTGGCCATTGCCAAACGCATCGAGCGCGGCCTTAAGAAAACGCAGAAAGCGATCGCCCGATCGCCGATTGCCGTGGCTGAGCTGATGAAGATTGGCGAAGAGTTGGCGGCCCACAGCATCAACATTCGCGAAGTCGTCAATTTCTCGGAGCAGGCGGAGTTGGCCGGCGAGGAAGACAAAGCGGAAGAGTATCGCGAGTGGACCATCGAAGGGATCGAGAACATTCGCAAGCTCTTCAAGGGAGCTTTGAAAGAATGGGTTAAGCTGCGCGCCGAACAGAAGGCCACCCGCGGCAAGAAAACCAAGAAGCTCACTCGCCTGCGCCGCAAGGTCGCCCGCTTACGTATCGAAATCGCCGAAGAGATCGGCCGCCTCAATATGACTGAGCGCTCGCGACAGCGCTTAATCAATGCCATTCGGAATGTGCAGAAGGAAGTGCGCTCAGCCGAGCGCGAGCTGTCAACTTACACTGAAAGGCTGACGAAGAAGCGGCTCAAGGCTGAGGATCAGAAAACCTACAAGAAGCACGTACTCAACGCCAAGAAGCGTCTGCACGCAGTCGAGGACGACTTTCACATTCCGCCGGTTGAGGTAAAGCGGTCGCTTCAGTCGATCGTCACCGGCGAACAGCAAACCGGCCAGGCGAAACGCGAACTGGTCGAGGCCAACCTGCGCCTCGTGGTTTCTATCGCCAAGAAGTACACGAACCGTGGTTTGCAGTTCCTCGATTTGATTCAGGAGGGCAACATCGGTTTGATGAAGGCGGTGGACAAATTCGAGTGGCGTCGCGGATATAAGTTTTCCACCTACGCCACCTGGTGGATTCGCCAGGCCATCACGCGCGCAATTGCCGACCAGGCCCGCACGATTCGCATTCCTGTGCACATGATCGAAACCATCAACAAGCTGATCAGGACTTCGCGCGCGCTGGTGCAGGAATTGGGCCGCGAGCCTACCAGCGAAGAGATCGCCAAGAAGATGGACATCCCGGTCTCGAAGGTGCGCAAGGTTTTGAAGATTGCCCAGGAGCCGATCTCGCTCGAAACGCCGATTGGCGAAGAGGAAGATTCGCACCTCGGCGATTTCATCGAAGACAAATCGATACTGAATCCTTCGGATGCAGTCGTCGCGTCAAACCTGCGCGAGATTACGGACGAAGTGCTCGCGACTTTGACGCCGCGCGAAGAGAAAGTGATCAAGATGCGTTTCGGACTTGGCACTACGGGCTCGGAACATACCCTTGAAGAAGTCGGTCAACACTTCGCCGTGACGCGCGAACGTATTCGCCAGATTGAAGCCAAGGCGCTGCGCAAACTACGCCATCCCTCACGCTCGCGAAAATTGAAGGCGTTTCTGGAGACAGTGCAGCACAACTAGTTTGGTCAGTGGTCAGTGGTCAGTGGTCAGTGGTCAGTGGGTCGATACGAACTTGCGGTTTGTTTGCGCAAGATCTGAAAGAGAAACAACTGACTACCGACAACTGACCACTAACCGGTTTTTATGAAAAAGATCGTCGAAAGCTACAAACAGAAACTCGCCAGCGAAGACGGCTGGGTGCTGAAGCGCGGCTGCCAGTTGCGTATCGCGCTCTGCTATCCCAACGTGTATTCGATCGGAATGGCGAACCTGGGCTTTCAGGCTATGTACGAGATCTTCAACGGGATTCCCGAAGTCTCATGTGAAAGAGTGTTTCTGCCGGACACCGGCCGAGGCACGCGTGGCGGCTCGGGTTACGACCAGGCTCGCGGCCGCGCTAACGAACACATAGACGAGATGCGCGAGTACGAACGCACTCGCACGCCTCTGCTTTCGCTTGAATCGCAAACAAAGGTGCGCGATTTTGACGTAATCGCCTTTTCGATTTCCTTCGAGACCGACTACGTAAACATGGCGCGCATGCTGCAGATGAGCGGCGTGCCGGTCTGGTCAAAAGACAGGACCAAACACGATCCGCTTATCGTCATGGGCGGAGCTTCGTCCTTCCTGAATCCCGAGCCCATCGCCGAATTCACCGACGTGATTGGCGTGGGTGAAGGCGAAATCCTCGGACCGAAGCTGGTCGACGTCATCTTTGAAAAAGAATCGCGCGAAGAGATTCTGCTTGAGCTCGCCCAACAGGGCCGCGGCTTCTACGTGCCGTCACTTTACGAAGTGACTTACAAAGAAGACGACACGATTGCCGCTTACAAGCCCTTGGCCGAAGGCATTCCCGCTCGCGTCGGCCGCGCAGTGTCCGCTGAGAATCCAAAAGAAGGCAGCCTGCGCCGGGCCATCCGCCGCGAGCAGCACGAACTGGTCGCTCAACTAAAACGCGATGAAGTTTTTGCTCCGTCGACTACGATCTTTGCTCCGCAGGCCGAGATGGGCGATCGCTTTCTGATTGAGATTTCGCGCGGTTGTTCGCAAGGCTGTCGTTTTTGCTGGGCCGGTTACAACTACTGGCCGCCGCGCGTCGTGCCTGCGCGCGACATTCTGGCGAAAGCGGCTGAGTGGCGAGCAAAGACGGACAAGATCGGCCTGGTATCGACTGCGGTTTGCGACCATCCCGAGATCAGCGAAATTCTCCAGGGCCTGCGCGCCATGGAATACCGCATTTCAGTTTCATCGCTTCGGCTCGATCAAATTTCCGATGAGTTACTGGACGCGCTGGTTGAGTCTCGCGATCAGCAAATCGCCGTCGCCCCGGAAACCGGATCGGACCGCCTGCGTAAAGTCATCAACAAGAATCTCACCAACGACGAAATTGTCGACATCTGCGGTGCGGTCTTTGATCGCGGCATGCTCACCGTGAAGCTTTACCTGATGGTGGGTCTGCCGACAGAGACTGATGAAGATCTCGAAGAGATGATCGTGCTGGTCGAGCGGATCAAAGACCGCATGCTCGAAGCCGGCCGCAAGTTCGGGCACGTCGGCAAAATCATTCCTTCCTTGAACGGCTTCGTGCCCAAGCCCAACACGCCTTTTCAGTGGGAAGCCATCTGCGCGGAAAAGGAATTGAAACGAAGACTTAAGTGGGTTTGCAAAAAGCTGGCAAGGATTCCCAATGTGGAAGTGCGTACGATGTCAGCGCGCATCGCGCACGAGCAGGCATTGTTTTCTTCAGGCGACCGTCGCATCGCGCCGGTTATCGAAACCACGGCGCGGTTGAATGGCGACTTGAATGCTGCCATCCGCGGAACCGGAATCGATACGTCTTTCCACACCAGTCGCGAACGCCCGCATGACGAGATTCTTCCCTGGGAGATTATTGAAACCGGCTTGTCGCGCGAATTCATGCAGCAGGAACACGAACGCTCTCACGAAGCTCGCTCAACCGCTCCCTGTCCTTCGGTCAATCAATGCACGCGTTGCGGAGTCTGCCCGACGACGTGGCTCGCGGAAGCGCCGGCCGCCTTGGTGCAGTTGAAAGCCTTTGCGACAAGAGTGAGCATGCAAACTTGACTTAGGTGTCTTGGTTAATCTTTACCCAGGAATCGGACTCTTGTATCTCTCGCAGTTTGGCATCATGCGTAGGACGCATTTGAGGGTCATTGGCCTCAGCGGCTAAATCAGCAAGTCTTCGGAAAAACTCTTCCTTCGTTGAGACATCCCGCCCCAACCAAATCTCCGTAACTTCCCCATCAGCGAGCTGAACCGCGATGTAAATTCCTGCTGAATCATTTGCAGCTTGCTTTCTTGGCGCGATGAATCTGTCGTATGCCATCCATAGAACATTAGCTATGGACGTTACGGAGGCGATTGCACCAAGTACGAGATAGAAGTCCAATGCTGCGGTAGCTGGGCCTTTTGGTCTGAATGCATAAGCACTAGTGCCTGGAACGTTGTGAGCAATGAACTCGTAAACCTCGTCGCCCTTAACGCCGCCACAGTTTGCGAGAGTCATCCCTATCAGAGTCCCTGTCGGCCCATACCAGTCAGGGCGCGTCGACTTGCTAGCAGCCACATTGATAGGCTCGTCCCATGCGTCGACGTTATCCGCGTCGGCGATTAGCGCTTCCTCAATATCTCTCGATGGAATCTTTCCCAGATTTCTCATATGTCCCACCCTGTAATAACGCGAATGAGACCTTCGCGTTTCTCGTAGGAAATCAATTTCAATCTACGACCGCCGTCGGTATAGCCGATTAGCTGATAGCCGCCATGAATCTGTTTATTCCGGCGCACCTCGAACCCGTTCCAAATCACCTCTACGACCTCATCGGTTGTGATTCCGTGTCGGGCCAGTTCATCCTCATCAAATTCTAAATCGAACTCGCCAGGATCGAACTTTTGCCAGAAGACCACGGGCAATCATTTTATCTCAATAGTGCCAACCCGTCAGATTACCGGCTGCGCGTGCTCTTGCAAGCATTCGCAACAGCAGCATAATGACGGAGTTGTTTGACGCACGTCCATTTGAGACCAGCAGATTCTCTTGCTGCCCTAAAGCTTCCTCGCGGTCCAGGCGACACTGGCGACACACGCCCCGCAGCTTGCGTCGTTCTCCTTCACATTGAGCTCGCCACTCGCCGACGCGTCTGATTCAAACTTGCCTGACACTGAGGCTTTTCCTTCTATCGAAGCTGAAAAGCTGTCTCCCGAAATTTTCGCGCCGAGATTCTCTTCAATGTTACCGCCGGCGGGACAAAATCCATTTCGCTCACACGTCAAATCGAACTCAATGTAAGCCGAGGTAACCGAGCCTCCACTGACCGTGAACCGGAATTCCTTTCCCTGTGAAGTCTTGCCGGCCCACTTGCCGTCGAATTTACTCGAGCTACAGCCGGCCATCGCCAGGATGGAAAACAGCACAACGGCTGCCGGAAGCGCGCGGCAGATTTTAGAGATCATGGTTCCTCCGGTGAACGAAGTAGTCTACTTAGGGGTGAGAAAACTCGTGCTCTGCGCGGTGTAATCGAAATTGTAGTTGTAAGTGAATCCGGGAAACGCAATCGGCCGGGTAAATTGCACGCGCACTTCCATGCGGCCCTCTTTTTGGGCCGGCGTGATTACGGCGTCATCGGGAACGCGATATTCCGCCTTACTTTTAGTGAGTTGATCAGTGAGCCAAGCGCCGTCATATCCCTGGGCAGCGGCAAGATTCACCTTGTTCTGCATCGCATCTTTGAAATAGTACGCGTCAATTGCTACCGGGATGTACATGTAGCCAGCATAGGCCACCACCGCGATGACCGCGACCGCAATTATAAATTTCAGTCGCGCTCCTCCACGTTCGGAACTTCTTTGCAAACGATTCTGATTGTTCATAGGGTGTTTTCGGACCCGGTCGCTTTAGCGCGACTGGTTGGGATTCTTAGTCTCACGCAAACCCGCTCGTAAAGCATCGGCCAGCACGGTTGGCTCAATTTCGCTGCCATCCACAATGCGCGCCCGGCCAATTCTTTCAAGCAAAACCCATTTCAAGTTTCCCGCCGTCGACTTCTTGTCGCTGGCCATGGCTTTCGTGATCCGGGTCGGGGCCAGATCGTTCGCGCGCGGCAGCGGCCCGCAAAGGGCCACAGCCTCGCGCACTAATTCTAACTCGTCGGGCGGGAGCATGCCTAGACTTTTTGAAATTTCTGCTGCCACCAGCATCCCGTAGCCCACCGCCTCGCCATGACGAAATCGCCGATAGCCGGTGACCGTTTCGAGCGCGTGCGCGGTAGTGTGCCCGAAGTTGAGGATTCGCCGCGACCGGTGATCGAAGCGCGAAAGACTTTCGCGCTCGTCCCCGGAAACGATCGAAGCCTTAAAGCGGCAATGAGCTGCGACGGTCGCCGCCATGGCCCGGGACGGTATCTCACGCTTGCGCAGGATCGCCACAGTCTGATCGAAGAGCCTGCGACTCCCGGCCGCGCCCTGCTTCACCGCCTCGCACCAGCCGGCGGTCAGTTCCCGCTCAGGCAGCGTCTTCAACGTGTCGGTATCGATTACGACCAGGCGCGGCTGATGGAAAGCGCCCACCAGATTTTTTCCCGCGGACAGGTTGATGGCAGTCTTGCCGCCGACTGAGGCGTCGATCTGGGCCAGCAGCGTTGTGGGCACCTGGATGAAAGCGATGCCCCGCAAATAGATTGCCGCGGCAAAACCCGCCAGATCACCAACCACGCCGCCGCCAAGGGCTATGACGACATCGCTTCGTTCAAGTTTGCTTTGCGTGAGGAACGCGACTGTCTTTTCCAGCGCGCGAAACGATTTATGCCGTTCGCCTCGACCAATCAGCAGGTGATTGACAGTAAGGCCGGCGCCGCGCAAACTCTCGGTAACTGAGCGTCCGTACAACTTAAACACAGTCTGGTCTGAGATGAGCGCCGCACGTTGCGTCCCTTTGCCGAGACACGCGCGCACATCCGGGCCAAGGTCTCGCAGCAAACCTGCGTTGATTTTGATTTCGTAGCTTTGCGAGCGCGCCGGCAGGCGTACACGGACGGTCGGCATAGCGAGACTGTATTACAGAAACGGCGCGCGGAGCGAGGGAGATCGACGGTTAGCCGCTGGAAAGAACGCTCGATTCGCTGTTTTATTTGCTTGATGTTTCTGGATTTCAGGGTTGCCGGATGTCCCTGAAAAAGACGAACAAGGCCTGACTCGTTGCCCTGAGCCGGGCCCATTTGAAAGGGTAAACAATGATGTTTCGAAAGATTCTCTGGTTCGGACTGGCTGCGGCGATCGTCAGCAGCGCGGTGGTAATCGCGTCCGCTGACCCCAAGCCCAAAAAGAAAAAGAATGACCGCGGATCCGGACCACCGACCTTGTCGCTGTCCGCCGATCCCGGCGTGGTGCGCGATTGCGATGCGGCCCGCGTAAATCTTTTGGCTAACGCCACCTCGTCGTCGAGTGCTCAGCTGCGCTTCAAATGGACCACCAACGGCGGCCGGATTACCGGCAGCGGCGCCAATACCGTGTGGGATCTCGCCGGCGCGGCGCCGGGTGTTTATTACGCCGTAGTCGAAGTCGACGACGGCAGTGATCCAAACTGCGTGGCGTTTTCGTCAGTAGCGGTCATGGTGACGCCTTGTCCGCCGCCACCGCCTGAACCGCCGAGCTGTCCGACTGTTTCAGTAACTTGTCCTGACGCGGCCACGGAAAATGTTCCCGTCACATTCACGTCAAATCTCAGCGGCGGCACCCCCGGTATTAGGCCAATTTACAATTGGACCGTTTCTGCCGGCCGCATCATCAGCGGCCAGGGCACGGAAACTATTTCGGTGGACACTGCCGGTTTAGCTGGTCAAACGATTCGGGCCACGCTCGATGTCGGTGGATACGGTGCGCCGTGCCCCGCCAGTTGCACGGTGTCGATTCCTATTGAGATTAAGCCACGCAAGTTTGACGAGTACTACGACATTGCCCGGAATGACGAGAAGGCCCGTCTTGATAATTACGCAATTCAGCTGCAGAGCGAGCCGGGTGTGCAGGGCTACATCATCGTTTACCCCTCACGCAAGGCGAAGAATGATGAGGCTCAGGCACGCGCCACGCGAATCTCTGATTACCTGGTCAATTCGCGCGGCATCGATGCGAGCCGCTTCACCATCACCATGGGAGCTCCGCGTGATGGCTGGATGTTCGAACTGTGGATCGTTCCGCAGGGAGCGCAACCACCCGTTCCGCAACGCTAAAGAAGTTCCTGCGAGTCCCGACACGTCGGGATTGACGGCGCGATTCCCGACTTGTCGGGGTCGCGCCGTCTCTTTTTAAGCAGAAGTCGGACAGCGCGCTTTGAGAGCGATCCATTTCAACGATCAATTCGAGGAACCTTAACGTCGATCGGAATCCTGACGATCGTGTCCTTCTTAACGTAGACCACGAATCGTTTGCCTTCCGGCAGCACGGCTTGTTCGCCGCGTTTGAACCCATGCATCAGCGCCAGGGGCGCCAACACAACTGTCGGGGCAAGCAACGCGCCCATCACGGCTGTCTTCGTGGCCACTTCGGTTCCGTGGCTCTGGCCCGTCACACCTTGTTGCCCTCCGGGGAAATCCGGATTCGCGCTTAGTGACACGCGCGTTAAATCAACTGCCACCACGTCTTGCATCGTCCAACCCAGCTTACCGGCTTTTCCCCAGTGTCCCGCGCGCTTTGCCTTCACCAGTCGTCCGCTGACCAGGGCGCCGCTGCCGATTACGATCGCATCATCCACCTTGACCGGAATCAACACGCGAAAGCTCACAAAATCCCCAACCCTTGCGTCGAGCGAGCTGACCGTACGCATCACCTCGATATCCAGCGAGGTTCCCGCCGGAATCTTGATTTCGCGGATCATCGCTGTAGATTCAGCAGGCGCGACGGTGGCCGCGGGTGACGCCTGGATAGAATTTGCTGCGGTGTTTCGAAGTTCGGGCGTTTGCGCCGACAGGCTGGGGCACAGCAAAAGCAGGAAAATTAGCCCCAAAAATGGTTTGTACATGTGATTTGCTCCTCCTAAAGAAGACCGAGACTCTTCAGAAGTGCAATCACAATGCCGTGGGGAGTGGGGAGAGCGCTGCGGTGAATGTTGCCAGGCGCAGGGTTCTCACCGCGCTGCTTGGCAATTGGTACTAGATGAAATACGACCCGGTTCGAGGAGAGAGGGTGCGACGATCTCGGGGAAAAGGGAAAACCCTAAACCCCCACAGTCTCGTGCTCTGGTTCTTCCACCAAATAGGGAGACACTGCTAAAGGCTTCTCGTCGGCGTCCTCGGCGAGGACGGCGTTGATGATCGGCAAACTCAAACTGTGGCGCTTGGAAATGTTCGGTACATTGTGCCCGGCCGCGTAAACCGCGTGACGCTCGTTCTCTTTGTACCAGTCGGACAGATTTGCCGTCTTGTGCATGTTCTCAATGATCTGCCGCCAACCGACGCCGGTGTTGTAGGCGCAGAAGGAAATCTCGCCTTCCTGCGTGCCGTACGGAATTACGCACATCTCGGTGCGGCGAAAGTCGTAATTGAAAAGATCCTGAAACCACATGCCTTCAACGCATAGCACGCGCCAGTTGTCGCTGTTGGTGTCCTGACCTGCGCTGGTCATCCGGTCGTTGCGATCGGAATTCGAGTTAGTCGAAGACGGCTTGAACAGATTGACGATCTGCGAAATCGGAAAGCCTTCCGGCGCCTTGGCCGCGTCGAAGTTGCGCATGATCGCCATGCCCAACTGCGCATACGAAAGCTTCTTGCCGCGCGCGGTATCGGTAATCACCGCGACGTCTTTCATAAACTGCTCGTAGTTGAAGAACTCGAACAGTGAACGAAAATCGCCGGTCTTCTTGTTGACCACGGCCAGCGTAAAGATTCCGCAGTTCGGATGGCAATTACATGACGACCAGCCCCAGGGAGCGTCCGCACCCTGTAGCATGTCCATCACGCTGGTAAATGCCGAGTATGACGAGAGCGGATACCAGTCGCGCAACGGCTGCATGCGCCCGCCGAGCTGATCTTTCAAATCGTGGGTCATGCCGGAGAGGGTGTAACGCCATTTCTTGCGCAGCTCATCGGAAATGTCTTCGTCGCGACCAGTGAAGGAAACCGGCTGGAAAGCAATCGTCTGGACCTTGTCGATATTCTTCGCGGCAAACTCGACGATCTGGCCAATCGCGTCGTTGTTGACGCTGTTGACGATGGTGACGACGAGGGTGACCTTGATGCCTACCTTTGCGAGATTCTCAATCGCGCGCACTTTGACATCGAAAAGGTTACCGACGCCGCGATGCTTGTTCTTCTCTTCCCCCACACCGTCGAACTGGAGATAGACGCCGTGCTGGCCGGCGGCCTTCGCGGCTTTGCAAAACTCGATATCTTCGGCAAAACGAATTCCATTGGTGGCCGCGAGAATGCGATAGAAGCCAATCTTCTTTGCGTAGGCGACTGCGTCGAGATAGTAAGGTGACAGCGTCGGCTCACCACCTGAAAAAAGAATGATCACCTGCCGGCGAGGTTTAAAGCTGACGGCACGATCGAGAATGGCTTTGGTGTCTTCGAATGTCGGTTCGTGAACATAGCCCACCTGGTTCGCATCCATGAAGCACGGATTGCACATCATGTTGCAGCGGTTGGTCAGATCGACGGTGAGTACAGCACCGCGGCCAAACTTGATATTCGATGTTCCGTGCTTGTGTACGTGCGAATCATCGGCGGCTTTAAAGTCGCGCCCAAAAAAGAGTGATTCAATTCGCTCGAGAAACGCCGGATCGGTGGCCATCACGTCGACGAACTCGCCGTGTTTCGGACAGGTCTTGCGCATAACAACCTGGCCGTTCTCTTCCACAATCTGAGCTTTGATTTCTCCCGGATGTTCATTCATCAACGACTCGAGAGGGGTAGTGCCGTCGATGACTGCCGTGCGCACTTCTTTGACGCAGCGTGGACAAAGGGAATCGGTCTCGCGCGGGAAACCGAGTGGTGGCGCGGTTCGCTCGTAAGACTTCAGCAGAGGGCCGGGCGCCCACTTCGGACGGATGGCCTCGCCTTCGGGGAGACGCTTGTTGACGGACTGGAAAGCCTTCCAGGCCACATCGGAAAGCGTGGAAACAACTTTCGAGCCGGTAACGCCGGCTAACTTACCTTTTTCTGATTCGCCGCGGCGAAATTGATCACTAAACAATTAAAGCTCTCCTGACTACATTAAGACGCACTAAGACGCGTCCGGGGTCATTAATGTTGCAAAACCACAAATTACTAGTCGCAAGTTAAGAAAATGGGTCATCGGCGACAGCCCTCATGATAGTTTGACGCGCCCGTCATAGCAAGACAAAAACCGGGATTGGCGCGCAATTCGACTAGATCCTAGCCAAAAACTTGAGGTTTTCTCTTTCCGGGCGCCTACCAGCCCGGTTCAAACCCGGCGAGGAGTGGCGTAGACGGCGATCCCCTACGCCGCGCAGCGGCTCGCAGAGGTAGCCAGACGTGAAACGTCTGGGGCACGCCGACGCGGGCAGACGGTCTGGCGCTCCTTCAGAGCGCGGGAACAATCTCACTTGTGTCCAGACGTTTCACGTCTGGCTACCTTCTCCTGTGCGCCTCTGGCGCAAGCCGATGAACTCAATCCTTTGCCGGTTGTGCTCGGATCTATGCGCGTGTAAGATCACCGCGCACGACTAAACTAATAGGTTCCTTGCGATTACGCTCCGCGTTCGTGTGTGCGGGAGAGTGCCGCCGGCTCGATGAATCCATCTCAACCCCAAAGTGTTTCCGATCTCGCAGCCCGTGTGGCCGGTCGAGTAGTGGGCGATGGCGCAATTTTCGTTGAGCGTGTGGCCAGCCTCGATTCCGCCGGCGAGGGGGACATCACCTATGTTGAAGACGAGAAGTTTTTCGAGGCTGCGAACGGGACCAGTGCTTCGTGCGTCATCGTACCGGAGGGAGCCGCCCTGGATCTTCCGTGTCGCATCGAAGTCGCGAAACCAAAGCTGGCGTTCGCTTTAATCTCCGAAATCCTTCATCCGCCCCGCCGTCGCGATCCGTCAGTTCACTCATCGGCATCCATTTCCGAGTCAGCCAACGTCGCTTTGACATCGTTCATCGGCGCGCATGTCTCGATCGGCGAGCATAGCAGCGTGGGCGTGGGCACTCAGATCCTTTCCGGAGTCACCATCGGCGATAACGTCACCATCGGCAGCGATTGTGTGATTCATCCGAGCGTCGTCATCTATGACAACGTATCGATTGGCGACCGAGTAATTCTCCATGCCGGAGTCGTCATTGGCGCCGACGGCTTTGGCTATGTACGTAGCGAACAAAGCCATCACAAGTTTCCTCAAATAGGCATGGTGGTAATTGAAGACGAAGTCGAACTCGGCGCGCACACCTGCGTCGATCGCGCCGCGCTTGGCCGCACGCGCATCGGCCGGGGGACCAAGCTCGACAACATGGTTCACGTGGGGCACAACTGCGACATCGGCGAACGTGTGGTAATTGCAGCCCAGACGGGAATCAGCGGCAGTGTAACCATCGAAGACGACTGTGTGATCGGAGGGCAAGTCGGTTTTGGCGACCATATTCGCGTGCAAAGCGGCGCGATCATCGGCTCGAAAGCAGGCATCTTACCGGGCAAAATCGTCCGTCCGGGCGTTTGGTGGGGCATTCCGATTCAACCGCTCGATGAATACAAGCGGCTGAACGCGCATGTCAGTCGCCTCCCCCACATTCGCACAGAATTGAAGGCGCTTCAGGATCGGGTCAGCGAATTGGAAAAAGTTTTGGCTGAGGGTGAGGGCAAGTCGCGTTAACGGAAGATCTGCACGGACATTTGAATGGAAAAACCAGAGCTTTATCACGTCATTCCGGAGCGAAAAAATCTGGAAGACAGTCGTGCTCATTCCAGAAACAAAAACTGGAAAACAGCGAACGATCTTCCAGAAAAATATTGGAATCTGACGCGTGATCTTCCAGAAAAAAAGTGGTTGACAACCAACTTCCCTTTACGCGAATCTGAGTTCCCAGCTTCGCTCCCACGCGAAGTTACTTTCCTGAAATCGCGATCATGAAAAAGTCGTCAATCATATTTCTCATTGCGCTCGCTCTCTCCGCTTTTGATGGCGTGTTCGCCCAAAGACCCGAAGCAATGACACGGCCGCGCATCGTCGCTGCCTTGAAAACCAAGCCTCCGGTCAAAGCTCCTGCGCAGACCAAAATCGCGCGCAATCAGGATCCGGTCACGAAAAGCCAGACACCGGCCCCGCGCGAGGACTCATCTTCACGGCGAATGTCGCCGGTGCGGTTGCGCACGCGCATCGATGAAGCCAAGCGGATGTTAAAGAGCCGCCCGACGCCCACCGCACTGACTCCGCCGGCCCTGGATTACGTCACACTGGCAGCGTTTTTACCCGATAACTCGCATGTTCACTTGATTCGCGTTTCGAAAGAGACGTTTTTGACCAAAGGATCGGAAGTTTCGACGACGACATCGTTGGGATTGCCCGTCAGCGTTCGCATCGTGCGCGCCAATGGCGTCAACACGGCGGTCACGATCTTTGACGCTAAGAATCGGTCGCTCGCGCCGCTGGTGGTTGAGTTCCCCATCGAAAGGCGCGGTGTCTTTCGTGAGATGGCCTATTACACGTCCGCACATCCGGCGCTGCTGACGCCTGAACTTACTCGCGCAGGTCAGCATTATGTGAATTCGATGGTTGAGCTGGCCGCGAAACGGCTGAAAGACAAGGGTAAGCCTATCGCCCAGAACCTGATTGAGATAGCCAAGCGCCTTTGTATCGTCGAGCACGTGGATCACGAACGATTCCGAAATGAAAACCGGATCGCGCTCTACGACGAAATCTATTCTCTTTACGCTTTGAATGAGCTCGACACTTATCGTTACTCAGTCAGCTCAGCCGGGGCGGGTGGCATGGTTCAGATGATTCCCTGGACGTACGCGCTGATGCGGAAACGCCATCCCGGCGTCGGCCTTAATCCGGATTTTGTGTACGGCATGCGAAACCACGGCAACGCCCTCGAAGCAATGTTGCTTTACATGCAGGATACGGCCAACGATCTACTGGCGAGCGAGGACGTGCAGGGCGCGATGAGCGCAAAACAGATCACCATGACTGAGTTGATGGCGGCGGGCTACAACTCAAACGCGGCTAAGATTCCCGGATACATTCGCCGCGCCGGGGGCGGCTGGCGCACGCTGATTCCGCGCGAGACCCAGATCTATTTGCAGATTTACCAGTCACTGGACGTTTTAATGAAAGCTAAGGAAAACCACGCGCGAAAGAATAAAGTGGCACGTAGAAGCTAAAGGCCTTCCGAAAATTTGATTTTGAAATCTCGGGCTACGCCCATTTTGTCTGGGCGTAGCCCAAATTTTTTTTGTTACACCGAGCGGAAGCGCAGTAGCGCTTCCGCACATCAGACGGCAAACCTGAATTGTAATTCGCTGCTTTGTCGCTGTGTTCGTTTTTGCGCTTTTCCAGTCTTTCCTTTATCTTGGCGATTCATCCCCGCGTTTAATTGCCCAACTAAAGAGGAGGCCTCGGCTTATCCATGAAGGGATCCGTTCTTAAGCTCACCGCCCTAAGTCTGTCAATTGCAGCCCTGTTTGTAATTCTGAATCACCAGAGCCAGGCATCTGTGAACGCCGTTTCTCCTGTGCCGCAGGAGAAGACCGTGGAACAGGTGCAAAAGAACATCAAGGTGTTAACCGGCATGCCTCAGTCGCAATTGATTCCCGTGATGAATTACATGGCCGCGTCGCTCGGCCGCCGCTGCAATTTCTGTCATGTGAACAAGAACGGCCAGTGGGACTACGCCTCGGACGAGAAGCCTGAGAAGGCCTCGGCGCGTGAAATGATCACGCTGGTTCTGGAATTGCACAAGCAAAAGTTCCACGGGGCAGATGAGATTAGTTGCTATACCTGTCATCGAGGCCAGAACCATCCGGCCAACGTTCTGCCTTTACCGCTTCCGATGCCATCGCCGCGGCCTGCTACCACGCCGTCCCCGGTTGCGGGCTCGACTCCGGCGACAACCGCTCCGGCGGCGTCGCCGAATCCAACACCGTCTCTGCCCAGCGCGGACGACGTTTTCAACAAGTACATCGCGGCGATTGGCGGTCAGGCCAACGTGGATAAGATCAAATCGAGAACCGCCAGGGGGACTGTGGCTCAACCAAACGGAGGCGCAATCTCGTTCGAGATCACGCAGGCAGCGCCGGACAAGTTTCACATTCTCGCGACCATGCAACAGGGAACATTCGAACGCGGATTTAACGGCACGGCCGGTTGGGAAAAATCGGCGCGCGGTGTGCGACAGCTTTCGCCGCTCGAGGTGGCTCAATTGCAAGCATCAGTCGGACTGCTCCGTAATATCCGCCTAAAAGATCAATTCACGAGCGCGCGGGTACGGCCGGGCGAAAAGATCAACGATCGAGCAACGTACGTGATCACAGGAACAACTCGCGACAATCGTCTGGAACGATTGTTTTTTGACGCTGAGACTGGATTATTGCTGCGCCGAATTTCTTACCTGCCGACGATCATCGGTTTGATTCCGGAGCAGATCGATTTCGAAGATTATCGTGACGTTGACGGCGTCAAGTTCCCTTTTAGCGTTCGTGTATCCGCCGTGGAAGTCGGGAATCCGGTTTCAACACGCACATTCAGCGAAATCAAATTGAGCACGGCAGTGGACGAATCGAAATTTATCCTGCCTGCTAACCCGCCTACTCCGTAGGAGGCTCGATGACACCTGACTTGTCCGTCCCGTCCGCGCCTCCCTCGCGAGTCAGCATCCTGGCGCGGATCATCCCGGCGATGTCCTATGCTTTGACGGCGTTAGGCGCGGCGGGCAGCGCCTATCTTTTCCTCGGCGTTATCAGGGCCATGCGAGAAGCAGAAGCTGCGGGAATCGGCGTGGTGTCACTGGGGGTTAGCCGTGCGAATCTGGTTGTCGTGGTTATGCTTTACCTCGCTATCGTCGTGGGATTCGCGGGCATCGTCATGATATTGGTGCGGCTGTTTGTCAGCACGAATACCGCCGCACCGTCGGCGTGGTTCTATTTCATTACTGGCGTTCTGGGTTTTGCTCCCATGTTTGCTCTCTGGCAGGCACAGTCGCTGTTGCTCAACATGATGTTTTCGAGGTCAGGAAACATTGCTCTCCTTGCCAATCAGATTATCGGCCTTCTGATGTTCGCCCTGGGCGTCGGAATAGTGAGCATCCTCGTTCTCATTGTCAGTTCGGTTATTCCATTGCCGCGCGTATTGCATTCCAGGCGGAAGTGGGCGCCGCCGGTTGTGCTCGTAGTGATGGAGATTGTGGTGATCGTGATGACAGTGCTTTATCACATCCGCACTGCCTGGCTGTACAACCAGTACATGGAAAGATTTTGAGCTGAGGTACGACAAGCTTTAGCTTGTCGGCTCTACTACGCATCGCGCGCCAGCAACGCCGCGCCAATGGCGACGGCATCCGCGCCCAGCGTTCCGGAAACAATCTTTGTCGATTCAAAGCACGGGTGAAACGATCGCTTCCCAGCCTCTTTGATGATTGGGTTGAGCATGAGATCGCCGGCTTCCATCACCGCGCCTCCGAGCACGATTCGCTCCAGGCTCAGTAAATTAATAATTCCCGCCACCGCCGTGCCAATGTACCTGCCGGTGCGCTCGATCATCATGATCGAAAAGTCGTCGCCATTGGTCGCTTCGCGCGCGAGGTCGGCCGCAGTGAAATCATCGGTGATGGCCAGACGTGAAAGCGAAGACGTCGAGTCGCGATCGAGTCTTTCCCGCGCCCGGCGCGCGATGTTCGGCCCGGAGGCCACCGTTTCCAGGCAACCGACATTTCCGCACTCGCACTGAATGCCTTCGGTGTTTATGGTGGTGTGCCCGACTTCTCCCGCACAGCCCGAGGCGCCCGTCCAAAGCTTTCCGTCGATAATGATGGCGCCGCCAACTGCGTCTCCGATGTGAATGTAGAACAGATCTCTGGCATCACGGCCGGCGCCTACTTTGTATTCTCCATAGGCGGCTGCGTTGGCGTCGTTCTCGAGCTCAAACTTAACGCCCGTGGCTTTTGTTAACTCTGTGTGGAGGTCCGCGCCCACCACCGACGGCAATCCCGTCGAGACCAGCACGCGATCGGTTTCACGATTTACCAATCCCGGAAGCGCTATGCCCACGCAATTGATCTCGCCGGCCTCGCGCAAGCTCGCGACAATGTTCGCCACCTCAGACAGAAGACTGTCAGGACGGTGGGCGGCCTCGCGGCGCGACACTACGGCGCCTTCGGCCGAGACAACTACACCCCGCATTGAGGTTTGCGTAACGTCAATTCCAGCAAAAAAATTATCGGCGGGCGCAGACATAGATCGAGAGCCTTTCGTACGAGTTTCGTTTGGGGCAGGGATTTCGCGGCGATCTTATGCGAGCCTCAGAGGGCTGTCAAACTGACTCCGGTGCGTGTAGAATGCCCGCGAAATCGAATGTCTGAAGTAAATAAAAGCAAAACGCAGTTCGCGAAGCTGCAAAAAATCCTACTTCCCACGGACTTTAGCGGCTGCGCAAATTTCGCATTGCCTTACGCAGCGGAAATCGCGCGCGCCACCAAAGCGTCGATTATTTGTGTGCACGTCGTTGAGCCGGTCGTGCCGGCGGTCGGTTACACCGGATTAGCTGAACCACTGCCGATCGCGGACATCAGCGAGCAATTGGAGGATTCAGCCGAACGCCAACTGCCCAAACTCGCTGAGTGCGAAGAATGCGTGGGCCTCAATGTCGAAGAACTAATTGTGCACGGCGATCCGGCGGGAGAAATCGTGCGCGTTGCCGCTGAGCAGGAAGTCGACCTGATCGTGATTTCATCGCATGGGCGCACCGGCCTGGGCCGAATGATCTTTGGCTCGACGGCAGAGGCCGTAGTGCGTCACGCCACTTGCCCCGTGCTGGTAGTAAAACCTCCGGTGAACGAAGAGGAGTCAAACTAACGAGCTAATCTTTACTCCAACTGTTTGCTGCCTTCTGCTTACTCTCTTCTATGACCAGCTTCGAGTTTCTTACTCAACTCATCCAGCAGTACGGGCTGTATGCCGTCTTTTTTCTGGTCATGATCGAAGGAGACATCACGCTGCTGCTTGCCGGCGTGCTGGCGCAGAGCGCATTTTTTGGCGATTCGGCGATGGCCAGTTTCGCGCGCGTCGTGCTGTGGGGAACTCTGGGCGGATTGGCCAGCGACAACGGTGCGTACTTTGTGGGCCGCGCCTTCGGAAAGACGATGAGCAACTTTCGCTTCTATCGAGGCGCGAAAGCGAGAATGCAGCGGCTGACTGACCGCTTCGGCACGCTCTCGATCTTTCTCTCAAAATACATTTACGGATTGCGCTGGGCGTCGTGCACATTCTACGGCGTCGCGCACATGCCTTATCTGCGGTTTCTCACACTGTCGGCTGCCAGTTGTTTTGTCTGGGTGCTGATCCTGACCGGGGTCGGCTTTTTTTTCAGCACTGCGGTTATGGGCCTGCTCGGCGATTTCCGGCGCCTCGGCAAATTGCTGCTGGTGATCGTGGTGGTCGGCATTCTGGGTTTTTATCTGGTGAAGCGTCTGTGGGTTTCCCCGAAAGTCGAAGAAGCCGAGCCTGAAAAGCTGCACGAGATCGAACATGCCGCCATGGAAGGTTTGAAGGAATTGAAAGAAGAAATCAGGGAAAAGATCCATCTCAAATAAATGTGGGCACGCGCATCTTGCGCGTGGTTCACGGGACCTGAAAGTAAAAATAGACAATCGTGATTATCGAATCATCCGCTCCAACCCGCGTCGATTTGGCGGGAGGCACCATCGACATTTGGCCGCTTTATCTTTTTCATCCTGGCGCGATGACGGTGAATTTCGCGCTGTCGCTGCTCGCGTCCGTGCGCATTGAAACTCGTGATGACCGCCGCGTCATTCTCGAGTCGCGTGATCGAGGTGTGAGTTTCGAAACGACCGTCGATCAGATTGGCGAGCTTGCGCATGACCCGCGGCTCGAGCTCGTCTCAAAGATGGTCCATTTCTTTCGACCGGACCAGGGTTTTCATCTGATCGCCAACAGCGAAGCGCCCGCAGGCGCAGGCATTTCCGGATCATCGGCGCTGGCCATCGCGCTGATCGGCGCGCTCAATCGATTAGTAGGCGATCGTTATGACCGACGAAAGTTCATCACGATTGCGGCCAATATCGAAACGACGGTGATTAAAGTGCCGGCCGGCTTTCAGGATTACTATCCGGCGTTTTACGGCTCAGCGTCGTGCGTTCATTTTCGCGCTGACGGCATCGAGCGCGAACAACTTGACGTCGATCTGGACGAGATCGAGCGCCGTTTTGTGATTTGCTACACAGGCGAACCGCGCAATTCAGGCATCAATAATTGGGACAGCTTCAAACGTCACATCGACGGGGACGCCGGACTGTTCGAGATTTTCGAACGCATCCGCGAGGCGGCGACGAAAATGCGCGGGGCATTGTTGGCGAGTGACTGGGAAAACGTGGCGAACATCATGCGCGAGGCTTATCCCAACCGAAAGCGGCTCGCGCCGGGAATCACGACGCCGCAGATGGATTTGCTGGTTGAGAAAGCGCTAGCGAACGGCGCCGAAGCCGCCAAGGTTTGCGGCGCCGGCGGCGGCGGCTGTATTGCGTTCCTGTGTTCTGACGGCCGCAGACAAGACGTTGAACGGGCCCTGGCGGCAGAGCAAGGTGCGGAGATTCTGAATTGGAAAGTCTCCCGCGAAGGGCTGACGGTCAAGGCGGGTTGATCTTCTGCTGTGAACCGCGAAGCGGTTCTGGCCTCCAGCCCAACGTTGCCGCGCAGCGGCTACGTTGGGTAAAGGAGAAAACCCCTCCCCGCAACCCTGAAAGGGTTGCGACCCCGCGAAGATTGCAACGTCAACTTAATCACAAGGTATCAAACGTTTACACGGTTCGGCCGAAGACACTTGCGGTGAGGCTTATGATCACTTTGGCATGTTAACCCAACGTAGCCGCTGCGCGGCAACGTTGGGCTGGAGGTTGTAACCGCTTCGCGGTTAGAAGTCTTATCCACCCTCTTCCGTGCGCCGCTTTACTGCTTCGACCAGCGCAGACAATCGGGCGATCTTCTGCTCGGGTGTTTCTCCGGGAACCGGTCCGGTATCGGTTACGCCGGAATAAGTCGATCGCCTCATTAAAGCCCGATCGGGTTCACCGGAATGTGTAGTGGAAGTGGGTTCAGTTTTGGGCGTTACCTGATCCGGCGCCAGTTCGCTCGCGGTCTCGGCGCCCGCCACAGGTGAAGCGCCGGCGGCTGCTTTACTCAGCGGCGCCGCTGACGCCGCGCCGGTTTCAGCCTGGGCTTCCGCGGCCGGTCGATGGGCATCGGCTTCCGGCGAAGAATCGACCACAGTCACCGCTGCTGCGTGTTCGGGTGCACCACCTTCTTCGGTGCGCTGCTTAACTCCAGCAACCAATTTCGTCAACCGGTCGATCTTCTGCTCTTTCGTTTCGCCCGGAACCGGCCCGGTGTCCACGAAGCCTGCATACGTTGATCGCCGGTTCAGCGACCGATCCGGTTCGCCGACCGGTTTTGAAGCCGGCGGCGGAGCCATTGCTTTATCAGCAACCGAGGCCGCCTTCGCGGCTGGCGCCGACGGTTTGGCAGCGACGGCCGCCGGAGCTGCGGCACTGGCCGGCTTCGCGGCTGCAGGCGCCGCGCCATGACCCTGCGTTCCTTCGCCCTCGACAATTACGTAGACACCTTTCTCATTCTTCTTAATGACCGGCAAGGTGCCGCCGGCGGCTTGTAACAGAGCGGACAGCTCAGCCTCAACAAAACGTCTTTGCTTATCCGGATCGCGAACGTGACCCAGCGGTGGGCCCATGTAAAACGTTCCGCAGATCTGACACTTGAACAAAACGTCATCGCCGCGCAGGTGCACCTCCGACGCCTCACCCGCGGTCTTCAGTTGTTTCAAGTGACCATTGCAGAGCTTGTTCTTTTCGTTTCGCTCGTTGCAGACGGTCTGCGCGTTGGTGATGCGTTTCGGAACCGGCGGCGTCACCGGCGTGGCGGAGGTAACTTCAGTGGCGTTTGCTGACATTGGAGTGACTGTTGAAAACGTCGCGGGAATCTTAAAGTCATACGAAAGCGGCGTCAATGTTCTGGAATCGAGCTCCTGGCACTCAGGCAGGCCCTTTCATTCACACCGCGGCTTTAGCCCGGTGATCACAAGGCTGAATCAAATCCGAACCCGTTTAAACGGTTTCCGTCTTTCGCGATTCTTTTCCACCGCGCTAAAGCGTCGGTGTGAATGAGACGAAAGCCCGGACCTAATTTCGAAATCGCGATCGCGTGCTATCCTAAAACTTAATGCTCACCAAAATCTTCGGCGGAATATTTCGTTTTATTCCCGGGGCCTTGCGCCGTCGCATAGTGCGACTGGGCCAGCACCGCTTCACCGTCACCGCCGGCGCGCTGGTATTCGACGACGAGAACCGGATTCTGCTCCTCGAACACGTGTTTCGGCCTGATAGCCGCTGGGGCATTCCGGGAGGTTTCCTCAACAAAGGTGAGCAGCCCGACGTGGCTGTGCGACGCGAATTAAAAGAGGAGGTCAATCTCGACGTCAGTGATGTGCAGTTTCTCTTTGCACGAACCTTGCCGCGCCCGCGCCAGGTGGAGATCTACTTTCGCTGCAAACCCAACGGCGTTCCCTCGCCCAGCAGTTTCGAAATCACGAAAGCGGGGTGGTTCGGGATTGACGACCTTCCTCCCGATCTTTCAGAGGATCAGCGCAGGATAATCAAACGCGCTCTCGAAGTTAGAAAAACCTCAGGCGGTTGATGTATGCTACGCGACGAAATTCATCAAACAATCAGGAGACTAATATGGCGGCACAAAGTGTCCAGCTAATTCCTTCACCCGAGGTGGTCATGGAAGCTTTGCGGAAAACCGGAGCCTTTCGCGAAGGCCACTTTGTTTATCCGAACGGCAAGCACACGGCGCATTACTTTCAGATGCCGCTGGCGTTTCGTTTGTATGACACTGCGCGCGTTTTGGCCGTGGCGCTGAGCCGAAAGTTTCGCGTCGAGCGGGACATCGCCAGCCAGTTACCAAAGGTCGCCATAGTCAGCCCGAGCTCGGGCGGAATTCCCGTCGCCTTTGGCGTGCGCGAGGCGCTCAGCGCCGAACAGATCTACTGGGCCGAACAGGAAAACGGCAAACGCATGTTCCGTCAATACGTCAATCAGGGCGACATCAAACCCTGCATCATTGTCGATGACATCATTCGCAGCGGACACGCGATCGAAGAAACCGTTAAGTTGGTGAAAGGGTTGGGAGCGCCGATTATTGGTTGCGGCGCGATCGTTCGGTTCACGTCTGCTCCGCAGGAAGTGGACGGCGTCCCGATCAAATCACTGGTTGAGTTTGAAGAGCACTTCTACGACAGGTCCGAGGATTGTGACGACTGCAAGAAGGGCGCGCCTGAAGAGCACGTGAGGTTCTAAGAATCAGAAGGCAGAAGGCAGTAGGCAGTAGGCAGTAGGCAGTAGGCAGAAAGCAGACAACCGGCTTCACACCCTAAAGTACGCAGCTTCGTCTTGATAAAATTCTTTACTTGACGAGCGCGTTACGATTTTCGCGTCCGGGACAAAACCCTTCGACAATTAAGCTAATCTGAGCAGGGCCTTTAGGAGGTACTCTCATGCTCCGTGGACATCGCGATTTAAAGGTCTATCAACTGTCCTACGCGCTGGCGATGGAAATCTTCCACCTATCAAGAGCTTTTCCAAGAGAGGAAATCTATTCGCTTACGGACCAGATTCGACGCTCTTCCCGCAGCGTTGCCGCAAACCTCGCCGAAGGGTTTCGTAAAAGACGCTAACCGAACATGCTGGTTAACAAGCTTACGGATTGCGATGGTGAAGCAACTGAAACCCAAGTTTGGCTCGACTTCGCTTGCGATTGTGGGTACCTATCGAGAGCAAACCATGACCGCCTGGTAGCGGGATATGAAGACGTCGGGAAGATGTTGAATGGGATGATGGCAAATCCTGCTAAGTTCGCTCCACTCTAACTGCCTTCTGCCTACTGCCTACTGCCTTCTGCCTACTGCCTTCTACATCTCATGCCGATTCGTCAGCGCTTTATCCATCGTCACTTCATCGACATATTCAAGATCGCTGCCCACCGGCATGCCCATCGCCAAACGCGTTACCCGGACTCCCAAAGGTTTCAATAAGCGGCTAATGTAGTTTGCCGTGGCCTCGCCTTCGGTGTTGGGATTCGTGGCGAGGATTATTTCGCTCACTTCCACGCCGTCGTTATTCTCCGGCTTTAGTCGCGGCAATAGATTCTCCAGCCGCAAATCGCTCGGACGCACGCCTCGAATCGGAGACAATGAACCATGCAGCACGTGATAAAGCCCTTTGTAGCTGCGCGTTTTTTCGACGGCCACCAGATCGTAAGGCTGCTCGATCACGCACAGAAGCGAACGATCGCGCGTGGGCGAAGCGCAAAAGCGGCAGGGATTGATGTCGGTGAGGTTGTTACAGACTGAGCACTCGGTAATTCGTTCCTTCACCTCGTGCAAAGCGGCGATTAAACGCTCAACATCGGCTTCGGGTGAGCGCAGGATGTGAAAGGCAAGACGCTGCGCCGACTTCTGCCCAATACTTGGCAGACGTTTGAATTCGTCAATTAGTTTGGTGACGGGTTCGGCGTAGTCCAACATTTCGAATTGCGAAATTCGAATTGCGAATTGCGAATCTGCTCGATTTGAATTTCGAAATCCGCAATCCGAAATTCGAAATTTAGAAAAGGTTCCCTAATCCCGGCGGCAACATCGATCCCAACTTGCTCTTCATCGCTTCGTTTACTTTGCGGTTGGCTTCATTCACGGCGGCGACAATCATGTCCTGAAGCATTTCGATGTCATTTTCTTTGACAATTTCCGGATCGACTTTGAGCGAAATGATTTCGTGATCGCCCTTCATGTTGACGGTAACCACTCCGCCTCCCGCCGACGCATCAACACGCAGCTCTTCCATCTCCTGCGCCATTTTTTCCTGCATCTGCTGTGCCTGCTTCATCATCGCCTGAATGTTGAGTCCACCCGGAAATTTCATGGTTTAGCCTCGCTTTGAGTTCGAATAAAATTTGAATCGCGTGACGAGCATCGTAACCGCCAATCGAGTGGTTTGCAAAGCAGCGCTTCGCGTCACCCCGATCGGCATGCTATAAGCCACTCTGGCCATGACTACCGTAGAGCGCACCATTAATGCACACATCAAACTTTATTATGATGTGCAAACTCCGTCCGTCACTCCGACGCCCCTTTTGATTGCGCTTCATGGCTACGGCGCCAGCAAGTGGCATGCTGCGCGCGAAGCGAAAATGATCGTGCCTGACAATTTCGCCATCGCATCATTGCAGGGGCCGCACCAGCACTTGAAAGATCCGAAAGAGCCCGGCGGCCCGTTGCGTTTTGGATTTGGCTGGCTGACAAATTTTCATCCCGAAGAATCAGTGGCAGTGCATCATCGCGCACTGGTTGATTTGATCAAGTCGCTAACTGACGAAGGCGTGGCTGATCCGAAGCGCATCTATCTGCTCGGCTTCTCGCAGTCCTGCGCGCTGAACTATCGCTTCGCCTTTACGCAAAACGAGCTGCTCAGAGGCGTCATAGGAATTTGTGGAGGCCTGCCGGGAGATTGGACCACCAGCGAGATTTACCGGAAGACAAACGCGGCGGTCTTTCATTTGGCGGGAGCGCGTGATGAATTCTACACGCCGGCGCGAGTCGCGGATTACGCGCAGCAGCTGCGCCAACGAGCCGGCGACGTTGAGTTTCGCAGCTACGACGCTGGTCACGAAATCACGCAACCGATGCGAGACGATATCCGCGGGTGGCTCCAGTCTCACTCCGAGAGCTGAGGGAACATCGCTGGCAAATAAAGCATCTAAGCACGCTAAATGAAACACACTCTGTCGATTCCGGCTCTTTGTATTCTGGCGCTGATCCTCGTCGTCGCTTGCCAGCACCAGGCTGCGCATCCTCGCACTCCACCGAAACCGCCGGAGGAGCAGACGGAAGTCCGGGCCCTCCCGGCCAACAGTTCACCCAACCTCAAGAAGCTGATTGACGGAGCAACTGAGCAGGTGGGGATCACCACCGGCTACGATCCTTCTTATCAAAAGCTCGAATACCCGAATGGTGATGTGCCTATCGAAACCGGAGTTTGCTCAGACGTAATCGTACGAGCCTTTCGCAAGGCGGGCACCGACTTGCAGAAAGAAGTGCACGAAGACATGAAGAGCAACTTCTCGTCGTATCCGACGAAGTGGGGCTTGAGCGGAACTGACCGGAACATCGATCATCGCCGTGTGCCGAATCTGCAAACTTATTTCGCGCGCAAAGGCAAGCAGGTTGCGACCACGGGTAATGCGGATACTTTCATCCCCGGCGACATCGTGACCTGGGACCTTGGCGGCGGGGTCGATCACGTCGGGCTCGTCGTCAATGTTTGGTACAAGCCGTCGCAGCGATACCTCATCGTGCATAACATCGGCGCCGGCACGCGCATGGAAGACGTAGTCTTCGCATGGAAAGTCACTGGTCACTACCGATACTTCTAGAATAAGACCAACTCGCGGAAGATTTGATTCGTTCCGTTAGGAACGAAATGTTTATAGACTCCGAATCCAAAAAGTACTATTGCGAATAGGCGCGGCATGATACATTGCCGCGCCTATTCGCAACTCAACCATTTTGAGTCATTGGTTCTATAGACATTTTGGCTCCTACGGAGCCGCCGGAATTCGGAGTGTTAGAATGAAACCCAGGTTGTTGTCCTTTTGCCTTGCGTTTACTCTCGCCGGCGCCGTTTCAGGGTCTCTTTCCGCACAACCTTCTTCGAACGCCAAATCCATCACCGCGATTCGGGCAGTCATCGAAGCGCAACGCGATGCCTGGAATCGCGGAGACATCGAAGGCTACATGGATGGTTACCATCGTTCGCCCGAAACTGTGTTCATTTCCGGAGACCGGGTGACGCGCGGCTGGCAAACGGTTCTGGAGAGATACAAGAAATCCTACGACTCGCGGGAAAAGATGGGCACGCTCACCTTTTCCGATCTCGAAATTACTATCCTGAGCAAAGACAACGCGGTCGTCCTGGGGCGTTGGCATCTGCGACGCAGCAAAGACGAACCGCACGGGCGATTTACGCTGCTGTTCAGAAAAACCAAAGCCGGTTGGCGGATCGTGCACGATCACACGTCGAGTGCGTGAAGTCATTCGCATCTCGTGGTTCGACAATCTCATTAACACCTCGCTTCAGCGAGGTGGCTTACGACACAAGCTTGAACGAAACCGTTTCAACGGTTTTCATCACAAGCCGTTAAAACGGCTGCCAGGATCAAGGCCGGCTCTCGATCACCTCGCTAAAGCGAGGTGTGAATGAAAATGGATTCGCCTGACCACCCCTCCTCAAATCTCGCCGCCGTCGAGCGCGACGTTGAAAAGCGCAGCGCCGCTTTTAAGAAAGAGCTTGGCTTGTTCGATCTCGTCCTTACGCAGGTTGTGTTCGTTGTCGGCACGATCTGGGTGGGATGGGCGGCGCAGCTCGGCAATCAGCAGACGTTTTACTGGGTGCTCGCGATTGTCACCTTCTATCTTCCGCTCGCCGCCGTCGTAATTTTTCTTAATCGCCTGGCGCCGCTCGAGGGCGGCGTGTACCAGTGGGCCAAAGTCGCTTTCAATGACTTCGCCGCGTTCATGGTGGCCTGGAACCTTTGGATTTTCGGGATCTCGGTGATGTCCGGCATCGGGCTAATCATCAAAAAGAACATCGCCTACGCCATCGGGCCACGCGCGCAATGGATGCATGAAAGCAAGTGGATGACAACGGTAGTTTGCGTGGTCCTGATGCTCGCGATTATCGCCGCATCGCGCCGCGGGCTGGCCCTGGGCAAGTGGGTGCAAAACGCAGGCGGACTGTTTTTGCTGATTACATTTGCGACGCTGATCCTGCTGCCGTTCATCACCCCGCGCGTCTATCCGAATTACCACCCGCTGTCGTTGAGCGTTCCGCAAGTCAGCAGCCACAACATAAACGTCTTCAGCAAACTGGCGGTGGGGGCCTTGTCGGGTTTTGAATACATCGCAATCCTCGCCGGCGAATGTCGTGCGCCCGCCCGCAACATCAGCCGCTCGGTCTTGATCTCGGCGCCGATCATCGTAGTGATGTTTATTCTCGGCACGGCCTCAGTGCTCGCGTTTGTTTCGCCGGAGAAGGTCGATCTGATCGGCCCCATTCCACAGGTGCTCAGTCTTGGCTTTGGCTCATTCGGGTGGGTATCGACGCTTGTGTCGCTCACGATCTTTGGTGTCGCGGCGCGACAGATTGCGCTCATGAGCATTTACTTTGCGGGAAACACGAGGCTGCCGATGGTGGCCGGCTGGGACAATCTCCTGCCCTCATGGTTCAGCCGTTTGCATGAGCGCTACCGCACTCCGGTGAACTCAATTCTTTTTGTCGGCCTGGTAACTCTCGCTTTCAGCCTGGTGCCGCTGGTGGGCGTCCTCGAGGAAGAGGCTTTTCAAATTCAGGACAACGCCGCGACCATGTTTTATGCCCTCATCTATATCGTCCTGTTTGCGATTCCGTTCGTCGCGATGAAGCGCTTCGGAGTAAAGGCGCCGTGGTGGTTGCTGGCCGCTTCGGCCTCCGGCTTAATCGTCTCAATCATCGCCGGCTTCTATGCCATGTTTCCGGTCAAACCGGTGGATCGTCCCATCGCTTTTGCCGTCAAAGTCTTTGCCGTGGCCGCCATCGCCAACGTGATTGGCTTTGGCCTTTACCTGATTCGCGGAGGAAAGCCTAAACAAGTTGAGGGTGGTTAGAACATGTCTTCTTTGCTGTATGGTTTGATATTAGGGTTTTTGAAAGAACATAATATGGCTGCGCTTGCGTTGCGTTTTAAGATTTCGAGTAAAGGATTGCGTGTACTTTCTTTGATCGTAACTAAAACAATGGTCGAGTCGAAAGTTAGCTGTCTGCCCTAAGGAAGCATAAAGGGAATCCATTTCCACAAGGTTACCCTTCAAAATGGCGTCACCGATAACAACGCAAAGGTGTCTTCCTGGCTTCAGCACTGAATGCATCTTTCTTAGAGAGCTAAGTATAGAAGAACCATATGCATTAAGCCCCTCGCCCTTATCGCTATGCCGATGCCTCGATCCGATTTCCTCCGACTGTGCCTGGTAATGATCGAGGCCCAGCCAAAAGAATCGTAGCTTGTGATACAGATAGTAGTCATACGAATTTAGGTAAGGGGGGGACGTAACTATGAGATCGACCCCCGTCGTGCTCAGAGGAAAACCATCAGCGACCGATCGCTGTCGTATCTCGGATGTTCCAAGTT
>DATENS010000115.1:0-4340 GCA_035274925.1 Pyrinomonadaceae bacterium
TGCCTCCGGGCAAAGCAAAGCAGTTGGCTGGTTTGCTGAAACGCGTTCCTAACGACAACCGTGAATCTGCGCGCGTGATTTCAGTAGCGCCGGGCGAAGAGTGGCAGTCAATTGCCAACCGTACTGGTGTTAGTGTTGCCACGCTGCAATCGATGAACGCCGGAGTCGATCTGGAAAAAGCAACGAAGCTGTTCGTGCCGAACGGCAATATTCGCTTGACCAACTGGCGCCGGTCGACAACCACTCCGGAAGTGACCAGCGCTTCCACCTTGACCCGAGTTCGAGCCAAAAAAGGCGATACCATCGCCAAGATTGCCGCGGCGCGGAAGCTTTCGGCTGATGAAGTCGCGCGTCTCAACGGTATCGGACCGAACGTTGAGTTGAAGGCAGGACAGGAAATCAAACTGCCGGGCGCATCGAGCGCTCCCAGTTCGAGGAGACGATAACTATTTCGCCGCCCTTCGAATATTGGGCGGCTAAACGAATGACAAGCGGTCGCTTCTTCGCGACTGATAAAAAAATGGCGAGCGCGCTTCGCGAGAGGCGCGCTCGGCGTGTTTTCAAACGGCCTGAATCAGGACTCCCTTGCTCTTCCGCACCCTATCCGCTGCTGTCTACGGGATTGACGCTAACCTGGTCGATGTCGAGGTTGACCTGACGCCCGCGCGCGGAGAGACGGACAATCCTCCGACGGTTACCATTGTCGGCTTGCCGGATCCGGCCATTCGAGAGTCTCGCGAGCGCATTCGCGCCGCCATAAATAACAGCGCCTTCTTCTTTCCGTTTCACAAGACAACGATCAACCTCGCGCCGGCTGATGTGCGGAAAGAAGGCGCGAGTTTTGATTTGCCGATTGCGCTGGGAATTCTGGGAGCCAACGGTGACCTCGGAGCTTCCGAACATCTGACAGACATTCTTACGGTTGGCGAGTTGTCGCTCGACGGCCGCGTCAGACCAATTCGAGGCGCGCTGCCGATCGCCTTGCGGGCCCGTCAATCACAAACCAAACATTTATTGCTTCCCGATGAAAACGCCACGGAAGCCGCCGTGGTGTCAGAAGTGAATGTGTATGCGGTTACCGATTTGCGCAACGCGGTCGAGACGATTGCGGCTGTTCGATCGAACAATCCGCCTGAGCCAATCCGTGTCGATTCCTCACAACTGCTTTCGCACAATGATCACTACAGCGTGGATTTTGGCGAAGTCCGCGGCCAGCAAGCCGCCAAGCGCGCCCTGGAAGTGGCCACGGCGGGCGGGCACAACATTTTGTTGATTGGCCCGCCCGGTTCCGGCAAGACGATGTTGACCAAGCGCTTGCCGACCATTTTGCCCCCATTGGAATTCGAGGCCGCGCTCGAACTGACCAAGATCCATTCCGTGGCTGGCTTGACCGGCCGCGCCGGCCTGGTAAGCGAGCGGCCCTTTCGTTCTCCTCATCACACGATCAGTGACGCAGGTTTGATTGGCGGCGGCGCCCTGCCGCGTCCCGGCGAGGTTTCACTGGCGCATCAGGGCGTCCTGTTTCTCGACGAGCTTCCCGAGTTTGATCGCAGCGTGCTCGAGGTCCTGCGCCAGCCCCTCGAAGATCAGAGAGTTACGATCAGCCGCGCGGCGATGTCGCTGACTTTTCCCTCGTCGTTCATGCTCGCCGCCGCGATGAACCCTTGTCCTTGTGGATTTTGGAACGACCCGACACGCGAGTGCCGCTGCACTCCGCTGCAAATTCAAAGATACGTCGGGCGTATTTCCGGGCCGTTACTCGACCGCATCGATATCCATATCGACGTGCCGGCAGTTCGCTTCCGCGAGCTGACAGGTGAGACTCCCGTGAACACTGAGGATTCGGCCACGATTAGGCGGCGCGTAATCAATGCCCGTGACCGTCAGCGCGAGCGCCTGTCTAGCGACGGGATTTTTTCCAACGCAGCCATGACGCCACGGCTGATTCGAAAATTCTGCAGTATTGATTCGGAAAGCGAGGCCATGCTGGAACGCGCCATGACCCGTCTGGGTCTGTCGGCGCGGGCGTATGATCGGATTTTGAAAGTCAGTCGTACGATTGCCGACCTGGAAGGATCTGCCGAGATTCAATCCAGCCACGTTTCGGAAGCGGTGCACTACCGCTCGCTTGATCGTACCTACTGGACTTGAACTGCTTCTTATTTACAACCTTCTATTTTGCTGGTCGGAACTTTTGACAAACGCACTAGGCCGTCGAAGGAATCCAGTAATATTTGACTCTTCCCATTGCCGAAGCGTCCAATCATTTTTCGGCCATGATGCTCCTCGATGATGGGCTGCGTCGGCTTGAGTTTGAAATCACTCTCGATTATTCCCTGATACGACGAAAGTGATGCGTCAAAGCCTTTGGTGTTGTCAGGTAAGATCATCTCCACCCGGCCAGACATAGACTTCAGGTCATATCTGCCATCGTCACGCAAGCCTCCGGTAAAACGCACACTGCTGTTGGTAGCCGTAGCCTTCACTTCGCCATCGATGTTGGCCAGGTCAATCGAAGCTTCTGTGTTTGCCACCTCCACGCGGCCCCGCACACACTTGATCTCAATGGGGCCGCTAATCGAAACCACACTCACGTTGCCCTGTACTCTATACACTCTAACTCCGCCGCCGGTAGTGTTGACGGACACGAAACCTTCCGCATCTTCAACTTCGACATTGCCACCGCGGGTGCGAGCCGCTACAGCGCCCACTCGTTTTAAGATCACGCTACTCTGATCTCCCCAAACCCTGATTGCTGTTTGCACGCCAGTTATCTGGATGTCGCTCTGCCAGACGCGAATCAAGTCAATTTCGACATAGCGCGGAAGGTTCACTTCGAAATGCACCTTGAGTAAGCCTTTCGAAGCTGCAGGCGGCGACATGACAGGAGTGGTTGGTGCTTCGGCTTTATTCAAGTCAGCATAATCAGCTTTGAGAAACAACTTCTTGCCAGGGGAATCATCAGTAAACCGTGCGATTACTACCTCATCGCCACGTTCGCTAACGGCATGCGCCTCGATCACGTCGCGATCCCATCCGTTCACAGTGATGCGGCCGGTAGTACGATTGCCCAGGGTGATTCTTATTCCGCGCTCGACATTGATTCTCGCCCGGCCGTAGTGCCTCTCTGAAATTTGGTTGTCTTCGGACGGCCCCGTCGTTTGGGCAAAGGTGCTTTTGAGGCTCGAAATTCCAGGAATCACGAGAAACAAAACGGCCGTAACTAAGACTTGATGAGCCATATCAGTAGTCAACCAATTCCCTTAGCATATCCACCTTTTTTGCGTAGGCAGTCAGCATGTACTGCGCGGCCACGGGGTCGTCCGGATGCCGGCGCACCAGCTTGCGAGTAGCTGCAATAGTACGGTCGAGGGAAGATAGCGTTTGCTCAAGCTCTGCCTTGGTGGCCGGGTTGAGTAGAGATCTTTTTTTATCGACACTCCGGGAAAGCATCGCTATGGCAGCCAGGTACTTTTGTTCGGCTTCCAGGACCAGTCGACGCGGATCTTTTGTTTTGAGAACATCCCCTTTTGGCGGCGGCGGTGATCGTCGGACAGGAGCAGCGATGGTCAAACCATCTTTCTTCGTTACGCTCTCTTTAGTGGATTTTGGTTCTTCACTTTTGTCGGGTGAAACAACCGCCACTTCATTTCGTAACTCAGGCGTAGCCTGCGGAGTGCCTTCAGTCACTGCACGCTTTGAAACATTTGTAGGTGGCGAGGAAGAAATACGACGCATCACTACGACCGTCAAAACTACAGCCAGAACGACCAAACCCACTGCTACTGGACCGCTTACCGGCGGCAGCGCCAAAACCTTTCGTAGCCATGATCCGGAACTGTCTACCGGCGTCCTTTCAACCTCAATCCGTCGCCGCACACCCGACCACAATTCAGGAGTCATCTCGACGTCAGACGTATAGCCGGCATAAACGGACTGCTCGGCAGTCAGACTTGCGAGCACCGCTGCACATGACGGGCACTCATCAAGATGATGTCTGACCTTGAGGGCGGTGTCTCTATCAAGCTCACCGTCGAAATACTCTTCGACCAATAATTGGCAATCTTCGCAGTTCATCTATTTCATCTCCATAAAACAACGAAGCCGTTGTCTCAGCTTTAGTCGGGCGCGGTGCAGTTCAGTCTTGATCTTGGCCACGGAGAATCCCGTTATCTCAACAATTTCCTGATAACTTCGTTGCTGGAAAACCTTCAATACAAATATGGCGCGTCTCTCGTCGTCCAACTCCTGCAAAGCGTTTTCGATCGCAAGATTGAGTTCTTTCTCCAGGACTCCATCAACCGGCGAAATGCTTCTGGTGTCTTCAGTCTGATTAATTT
>DATENS010000116.1:0-16609 GCA_035274925.1 Pyrinomonadaceae bacterium
TCAGGAATCGCCGAGACCGTGTAGCCCGGCTGATCGAATTTAGCCAGCACCGGCAAGCCGAACCGATCCGCGGGAGGCATCTGGACTCCGGGAATCGAGCTGTACGATTGCTGGCCGTCGTAAACCTGCTTGAACTTGAAAGCCGGAGAAGCGTCCACATCGAGCCGCATGCGATTGCCGGCAGTGACGAGCGAAAACTTTCCGGGGACGGCTGCGGCGCTGTTAGGCGCGTAAAGATCGACGCTTCCGAACACCCACATGTTTTGCAGGTTTTTGAATTTCTCTCCGCCTTGCGCCGCCAGGGCTGCGCGCGCAAGTTCGATTGGCGTAGTGTTGGCGGTGATTGCTGGCGGTGGTGGAATGGCGCTCGCATTTGCGGCGGGCTTGCCGTTGCTGGCCGGCGCTGCCCCGGCCTGCGCGAACGCTGTCGCGGTCAAAAAGAGCAGCAGAAACAGGCCTAAGGTGAAGTTCTTCATTGTGACTCTCCTGAGAAATAGGCGAGACGACCCGCCCAATGGTGGCCGACGGAAAAAAGAATCCCGAAGCCTTGGATGAAATGTCAGGCTTCGGGACTTAATACGCTCAAACCCGGCGTTCGGTTCAGAAATTAAACCGCAGATTCAGATAAACACGCCGGTTACCAGCGCCGGTGCTGCCACCGCCGCCACCGCCAAAACCACCGAAGCTGCCCGCCAGACCGAGAGACTGGCCGAAGCTCGGGGATGAAATGTTGCCTTCGGGCCGTCCCAGGTTCACGTGATTGAACAGGTTCTGAACATTTATCGAGACGTTCAGCGAGTATTTGCCGGCAGCACCGCCGCCACCGCCCGGTCCAGGACCACCCATGCCGGGAGGAGGGCCACCGCCACCGGGACCGCCCGGACCGCGACCACCTGGTGCGCCGGCGCCAATTGATGGTCCGCGACTGCCACCTCGCTGGCCGCCGCCGCCGCCTGACGCGCGCCGTGCTGACTCGCCGCCCCAGGTAAAGGTTTTGCCCACGCGCATATTAACCACAATCGAGCCCGGGCTGTTTCCATAGTTGCGCGGAATAAACGCATTGCTGGTGCTCGAGTAATCAAAGCTCGTGCAACGGTCAGGCCGCGCAGTGCAGATGGCGTTCAGTTGTGCGAATGTCGGCCGTTCGTTGTAAGCGCGGTCAAAATTTGCATCCTGCCCGGTCGTAATATTGAACGGCGGTCCGGTATTCGCGACCACGAACGGATTGAAGACGAGTCCCCACCATGGTGAATTGTAAGTTCCGAACAGTGTGAACCGGTGCCGTACGTCGCCGGTGGTCCGACCCTGCTCGATCGAAACATCATACGAGTTCATCGGCAGACCGGTGCCGCCAAACCCGTCAAAGTCGCCGGTGGCCTTGCTCAGGCTGTAATTTCCGGAAAGCGAAATCTTCGGATTCAAGCGGCTGTTGAAACCAATGAACATCTGGCTGAGACGGAACAACCCGCTTGATTCGAACTGATAGATTTCGCCGGCGTTGGCTATGGGCCGCGTCGTAAAATTCGGCGGCAATGGCGCATTGATGTCCCTCAGGCGGATGCCATGGATCATTCGCATCGTGTACGCGCCGACAAACGCGGTGATGTTCTTTGGCAATTGACGCTCGACTTGAATACCGGTCAGATACAGCTGGGGCGCCTGAAGATTTGGCGCGACCTGGTAAATCGTCTGCTGGTTAGCAGGCACAAGTGCCAGTTGAGCAGAGCTCGGCACTGCCGGATACGCATTGAGCAGAGTAAACGCGGGAGTTCCCGTTTGGTCGGCGGTGGACGGTGTAACCCGAGTTCCGTCCGGAAGCCTAAGGATGGGTTCAGGCACCGCATACTGAATTTGATTCACCCCATTAAAGCGATTCGCGAGCAGGGTTTGTCCTTCGCTAAAACGATTGTAGAAGATTCCCACGCCACCACGGATGACCATCTTCGGCGGCCGGGTCGAGTTGGCGCCACCACCCGGCGACCACGCAAACCCGATGCGCGGAGCGAGATTGAAATTGCTGTCGGCGTTCGTCTGGTACTCGTAACGAATGCCGTAGCTGAGCGTGAAGTTGGGACGGATGCGCCAATCGTCCTGCGCATAAACGCCAAGGTCGGTCTGCGAGACCGTGGCATTTGCATTGCCGGTGTTGATGGTGAACTGCGACGCGCCGCCGCCTAGTGTGCGGATGCATTGCGCCAGCGTGGCGCCGGCGCCGCAAAACGCCTGCTGCTGGGCAGTTAATCCCCCCTGCGCCTGAATGGCGACGGTGCGGCGATACCGGTCGATGCTATTGAGCGGTATGTTCGGGCCAGCGATCGGATTGAAGGCAGCATCGAGCTGCGGGCCGACCCCGCCAGTAAATGCCCATGCGCCACCGAAATTATTCGGACTGATGTCGTCGATGTTCGTGTAGCGAACGCGACCGCCGAACTTGAACGTGTGCATGCCCATCATCATCTGGGTGAAGTTATTCAGCTCCCAGTTCGTCCGCTCGTTGATGGCATGGCCAACCTGCGAACAGCCCGTCGCATTACCGACGCAGCCGTTGAAAGCGCCGCTGACATTCAACGTTGGAATCGTACTGTTACCGAGTGATTCATTGCGGCCGCGTGAGAACTGAAAGCGCGTCTCGTTGATCGTGGTCGCGTTGAGGACGGCAGTTTCCGTCAACTGCACGTTCTGGTTTGTCGAAACAAAGTCATAGCCACGTTCCGGCAGCGAGAATCCGCCTACGCCATTGTTTTCAGTACGGTTGCGGTTGTAGTTGTAACGGGCGATCAGAGTGTTCCGCGAGTTGATCGCATAGTCGATCCGTCCGCTGACGCCGGTGCGGCGTCGGGGCGAGAGAAATCCGATACCGAACGGCGTAATGTTGAAAGTGGGATCCAGGATCGTCGCGCGCACGAGTTCGTTGTCGTCCGTTTCATCGCGATTGATGTCCAGGAAAAAAGACATTTTGTTCTTGATGATCGGGCCGCTCAGGTTGCCGCCGAACTGGCGAAGCTGAAACGGCGAACGCTTGGTTGAGCTGACCGCAATCGGATTGCGCGAATTGAGACTTTCGTCGGTGAAATTGAAGTTCAGGCCACCACGGAGTTTGTCAGTGCCGGGGCGGGTCAGGATCTCGATACGTCCCGACGGCTGATCATTTTCCGGCGCAAATGGATTCTGGTTGATGCGAATCTCGCGAATCGATTCTTTCGGCGGCATGTTTGCACCCGAAAACCCATCGATAAAAATCTGGCCGCCACCGGGACCGATTGAAGGACCGGCCAGTGCCTGCAGAGCGGCTGCGAGCTCATCGGGATCGTCAGGAAGCGCGTCGAGATCTTTCCCGCTTAGCACTTGCTGATTTGCATTGTTCGCACTGTCTGTGCTGACCGGCGTTTCTGCCTCGACTTTAACTTCGCTCTCAATCGTCGCGACCTTCAAAGTGATATTTAGTGGGTCGCGCCGCGTCGTTGCCACATCGACTTCCGCGTCTTCCGAGGATTGAAAGCCCGCGGCCTGCGCGTTGATGGAATATTTTCCAGGGATCAAGCCGGTGAACGAGTAATCACCATTGGCGTTCGAAGTGGCAGTCTTCGACACTCCGGCCTGGTCGGTGAGCGTCACTGTGGCGCCCACGATTACTGCACCGAATTCGTCATTGACCGTGCCACGGAGAGTTGCGCGTCCCTGTGCGCTGACCAAAGTAGCCGTCGTCATGACGGCAATAATTACAAATGCTAAACACGCTAATAGTCTTTTAGTTTTCATCTTCTTCTCGCTAACAAAAAATCTTGAATGAGGGTTACTACGCCGAAAGAGCGTGGCGCAAAGTCGCCAAATAAATCACGGACCACCGGCGCCGCCGAACATGCTGCCGAAACTGCTGTTCAGATCCACGTTCTGTGGCCGGGGCGCACCGGCTGCTTGCTGACGCGCCTGAATCATGGCGATCAGAGGCTCGATGTTCGACACCAGCTGAATTGCCGTAATCTGAGTTGGATCTACACCGGGGAGCGTCGACATGATAATCATGTCGCCCACTTTCAAATCATTAATTGAAATGATTGGCAGCCGCTCGAGGACGTCAGCCATGTTAGGTCCCCCCTGTCCCTGTCCGCCTGGGCCCTGTGCGCCAGCTCCCTGCGGGCCTGGACCTTGAGCGCCCGGGGCTTGCGCTCCCGGACCCTGAGCGCGCGGACCTTGCGCCCCTGCACCGCCGCCCTGACCGGCCGCACCGGCACCGCCGCCCTGGCCGGGTGCTCCGGCACCGCCGCCTGGACCGCCGGGTCCTCCACCCATCATCGGCACAAATCGTCGCAGCACTGAATCAGTTTTGAGAGTAATCGTGATCGGCTTCTTGGTTTGCAGATCGGTAATGCTGACTTTATTTGCCGCCACATCGATCGCGGTTACGGTTCCCCCGGCGATGCGAAAAGTCCCGAACACAACTTCTTCGGCAGTGAGGTGCGTGCCATCTGCACTCTTATCGCCCAGAGCGCGAAACTGGTCGCCTACTTTCACTTCTTCAAACTTACTCGGTTTGGCGTCGCTGTATTTGGGAATCGAGTCGGGCGGATAACGACGGATCTTGACCTTGTCGGTGATGGGGATAATTACCGCCTGCGCGGCGCCCATCAACGAACGGCTGGAGATAGTGACTTCCTTAGTTTGCGGGTTCAGCGCCGAGACGATGCCGCTAACACCACGACGGCGCCATTCAGCGCGTTCCTGTTCCTGCTTCTTGGCAATGTCCGACTGGCTGACCACAACGACTTGCTGGGCCGGCACAGACTTGCGATCCGCAGCCACGAAACCTCGCGCATACACTCCGTCGCCGACGGTAAGTTCCGCCAGTGAAGTCTTGATCGCCTTGCTGCGATCAGTCTCGCCCGGCGGCATGCGTTCGAAGGTGGTCTTTTCGCTAATGATAACGGTGACCAGCGAGCCGGCGTCGGTTTTGACGGTCATACGGCCCGCAGCCGCGTTGATCTCTGCGACTTTCCCCACGACGCGCGTGGCCGTGATGGCCGGATCGGCGCCCTGAGCAGTCGGCTGGGCCTGAACCAGAATGTTTACGGCGATAATTAAGGCTGCGATCGCACTTAGCCTTGAAAATAGAGTTCTTTTCACGATTTCGCTATTTGCCCCCCAGAGGTAATCTTGTTTACGCCCAATAAGAGTCGTTAGTTGCACAAATATGTGTAAAATCAGCCCTGAAACCGCTTTTGATGCTTTCCCAAAACCGCAAAGACGAGCGGTCTCAGCGCCTCGGTTTTTGTCCTTCGTTATGCTCAGCGTCCTGCTGGGCTACCATTGCGTCGAATTTCGTTTGCTGATCCGGTTTCAGCAGGGCGCGAATTTTCGCCCGGGCTTTTAGTCGCGGCTCGTCAAATCGCGGCCTTAGCTCGCTGCGCAGCGCCCGGTACTCGTTTCGAGTTTCGTCCAGAATCGCACGCACGGCGGTTGTTTGCTGCTCGTCCAGTTTCAGGTCTTGGCGCATCTTCTCGAAACGCTGTTCGCGCGACTCGTTACGATCGCCGCTGGCCCGCGAGCGCAACAGTCCGGTAAGCGCCGCGCCGGTCACGCCACCCAGAACAAACACGACCACCAGCACGAGCCAGATCTTCAATTGGGTACGCCCGGTTATGGTCATCTATCACTTCTCCCATTCGCTTGTTCCAGCACAAGACTGAACACATCGTCGCGCGACAGGTTATTTTTGCTCAGCACCGTCTGCTCAACGCCGGGATTGCGGGTGTCCGAAAGTGCTTCATCGTCCAGCCGGTTCCAGCCCGGCGTAATGCCTGAGCCTGACGACCAGAACATGACGGTTGCAGCGAGCAAAGCGATCAGCGCCATCGCGGGCACCGCGCGCCGCGCAATCAGAAGCAGTGAAAACCAACTACCAACTTCACTCCGGCGGCGCTCCTCTTCGGCAATCCTGGCGCGCACGCGAGTGAACAAAAAGGGTGACTCCGCGGCTGCCTGGCTGGCGCCGTCATCTTCCGCCGCGGCCCGCAAAACGAGGCTCCCGAGACGGTCGATGGTGTCGTTCTCCTGAGATTTTCTTGCCATTGCTTTTTCTCTCCGAGGTAAACTCCACAAATCAAAGACGATTGAGGCGTGCGATCGGTTACAGCCATCTTCCGACCCGTATTTGTAGGAAGGGGGAGGGCTGTGAGCGGTTAAGAGAATCTTTGACACAACTGCAATGGGGAGTATAATTCTGGCATCAACTGGCTCCCTGCCACCCACATCGATGACTTCGGCAGTCGGAGCCCTAACCTTAACCTACGGCCGATTGTTTCGATTGGCTTCTAAAACTTTCAGGAGGCTCTCAATGAATAGTAACCACCTGAAGCGCATCACTGTTTTAACCTTCATTGCCTTAGCTGCTAGTGCCCTCGCCATTCGTAGCCATACGGCAAACCAGAACGTCGTCTCTCCAGGCTCGGCACTCCCTATCCCTAACAATGGCAAAGTTCCTGATGAGGTTGTGTATGACTTCCTGTTTCGTAAGGTAGTTCGTTTCCGGGAAAAAACCAGCTCCGTTCAAGCCCTCACCCAAATCCAACAGCGGAAATACTTCCCGATCAAGGCAGAAGCTGGGTTGAACGAGGCACAGGCGACCACCCTTGAGGCCGTTGCATTTGCATGTCAACAGGAAGTGGCACGGCAGGATCAAAAAGCCATGGTTATTATCAAGGATTTTCAAGCTCTATTTCCTGAGGGCAGAGTTCCTAAGGGAGGACATCCACCGCTGCCACCCGAACTAAAAACCCTGTGGGAAGAGCGTAAAGCGATGATTCTTCGCGCGCGCGACCAGTTGCGCGGGGCATTTGGTGAGGAATCATTTGCTAAGTTCGACGATTACGTAAAGTTTCATTACGGCGAGAATAAGCGTCCCGTTCGTTTTTAGCTGATTTTTGCAGCTGAGGATTGTAGCGACCGGGTCAGATGGTTAACTAAGGAGTCAGCACATGAAAAAGATTTTTATTCTAATCTTGCTGGTCGCATGTTGGTTTATGTTTTAAAAAAAAGCGATAGCAGACGTCAACAGCGTGTCGGTAGTCGAGTACTACGAACCGACAAATTCGATCTGGGTTTGGGCTGATACCAGTGCTGACTATGGGACCTTCGCAAATTATTGCTTGGGCCACTTCGGTTATGTTTACAAGAACGATGTTGAACAGACGATGTTTAATGGCTATACCTGCGGCGAATATATTGCGAATCTGTATTACGAAGTATTCGTGCCTTACGATCCTGATGCCGATTACACAGTGGAAGTGAATTCCGATGTGGAGCTCCGGCACCAGGGAGCGAACGGCTGGGGATATGATGATTACTCTAACTACAATTTGTGGGCAAACGGCGATCCTGTCTATTTCCCGGGTTATTTTGGTTTTTCAGGACCTGGGCCTGAGGTAGAGATTAGCGGTAGTGACATTTTCTTAGGCACAGTTTATGGCCTGTTTACCGAAGGCGGGGGGGTTGGTCCACCCGATCATGTGAAGGTTGTCTCGGATACGGGTAATTCCGAACACGATCGTGATTGTGGATTTCCCGATCGAAGAATCACAGTGCAACTTGTCGATAGCAATGGCCGTCGTGCAGTTGCTCTAGCAAGTCGTGTGTCTGTAAGAGAAAGGTACTTCACCGCTGGCTTTCCCACTACTGAGGTTTCCTGCATTTGGAGCACCTGTACTAACCAGTGCGCAAGCCCTACAACTTCTCACCAAAGTGAGGCAGGGGGCAAATTTACCGATCACTTATTTGCAGGCTGTCCGCCGCCGCCGTTTCCTACGTCATGTGGACAGCCCGAATTCGTTAACAAGTGGATATGGTGCCCGCGTGGGAGACCAGAGAAGATTCTCGCTATTAACGTTTATGAAGTTACCAGTCAGCATGTCCTCATAAACGGACAAACGCAATACAGCGCAGGAATAGAATTGCGGTAAGCACAGAGATGCGTAGAAAGTTGTTGTTGCTGTCATTGGCGCTCACCTTAGCGTCGCTTGTGGGATTTGCCATTCTGAGAAGGGTAAAGTGGACTCTGCGCCCGCCCGCCCTTCCGATTCAAAACACCGGACCGAACAGTACCGCCGTCCCGAACGCAACGATAAGACGTTATCTTTCTGTCGCGGAAGCGCGCGAGCTCGCGAAGGCGCAAAAGTTTGGAAATGCTTCGGGCCGTGTCATAGATTTGACCGGTCGACCAGTAGTTAATGCGGACGTTCATGCCTGGAGTTCTCGTATGGGAATGGTGCCGGTCACTGTCACAAATTCACACGGTGTATTTATCTTTAGACACTTAGAGATCGGCAAATACTACCTGAGCGTGAAGAAGGACTATGCTGGATACGCTGATACTGAGAATCGATTCTACGCTGCCGGCTTTGCTGAAAAATCCGCGATCGTTGTGGAAGAGGGCAAAACCGTTCAATGCGGAGACCTGCGTATGGGTCCGAAGGCTGGAAAACTTATTGGGACTATTCGAGATGGTGCGAACAACAAATTAATCGTTTCTGCGCCAACCGGGCAGATAAGAAAACTGGTGTTAAGCCGAGTCGAGGATCCGCTCAACTCTTACGGTGCGGGGATAGATATTAATGGTAATTTCGAGGTTTTAGTTCCACCTGTTCCTTTCAGATTACAAGTTGTGGTGACTGGCTACGAGACAAAAGACCTCGGCGTTCTCTCGCTAAAGAGCGGCGAAAGAAAGCGACTGGACATCGTGTTGAATTCCTCAAATTAAGACGCAACAATCTCACCGCAAAGCACAAAGCTGCCGAAGTTGCGAAAGCCGAGCTTTGCCCTGATCGGTCGCTTCGCCACTTATCGAGTTAGTACCTGCCCCGAGAATCCGCCCCCCTCATCGTACGAACATCTCAGCAGATGCTTCTACAGAAATTTCCGCAGAATCCGGCGCAAATGGGCGCGAGCGCGGTGCGCGCGCACTTTTACCTTCGAAACTGACCACGAAGTCATTTCGGCGATTTCGGCGACTGAGAACCCCTCGACGTCCAGCAATGTCAGCACCAGCCGGTCCTCGGCGCTCAGCCGGGCCAGCAGTTTCGAAGCCAAATCCTTCGAAACCAGAGCGCGCTCGACGTCTCCGCGGGCCGCGCGCAACTGGGTAGTAATGTCTTCAGATTCGTTTTCGGTGAGTTCGCCGAGCGCGAGTTCGGGACGCCGCCGCGCCCGCCGCAGATGGTCGTAGCACGCGTTGACCGTTATCTGCGCCAGCCAGGCCCGGAACGAGGCTTCGTGAGTGCCGTGATAAGTGTGGAGGGCGAAATAAACCTTCGTGAAGGCGTCCTGAATAATCTCTTCGATTTGATCGCGCTGACCAAAGAACCGTCCGGCAATGCGCGCCACCTGACGGCGATGGCGCTCAAAGAGTTTTTCAAAAGCCTCTTCATCGCCTGCCGCGGCGGCAGCCACCAGCGCGTCATCAGTGCGTTCGTCCGCAGGATGCAAAAGGTAACCCTCTTTGGGGGAGAGTTCGTGAGATCAAGTTTTGTCCGATTCGGACTTTTTCCAATTAAGACGGTAACGCGCAGTCAGGGCGAGGCCGAGGCTGATCACCAGCAAACCGGCCACCACCACCGGCCAAACATAGGGGAGCGATGCCATTATCACCCAAAAGGTGACGCCCATGAGCAGTACTACAGATTCCGACTTGAGTTTCGGAAAAAATCGCCGCTGCAGCCAGCGGCCGGTCGCTGCTGAGATAACCACCCGACCAAAAAGCGTGGCCACAATCACCAAAAGCACCGCGAGAATTGAGATCACCACTCCCACCAGTGGGGGCAAAACCAGCAGTCCGAGGAATACACCCACCGTGATCACAATCGAACCAAGCAGGCCGATCAACGCGACGCGAATGCTGGTCAGTTGCAAACGCGCCACCGCCCGGCTGACCGTATTGGGCATAGCCGCGGTGAACGCCAACGCGATGATGAACCAGAACAGGATTGCCAAAAGGCGGATGCCAAAGAATGCCGGACTCAGTTGGGGCCGCAGCAAACTGAAAGGCTCACGCATTACCTGTCGTAATTGGTCTTCATAGCCGGCGTACATGATCGTCACCGATTTCGGATCACGTCCTGGCGCCGCTTTGCCGTGATGGTAGATTCCTCCGAGCACGATCACATCGCCGCCGATGCGCGAGCCTTCCCGCTGAATCACTGATCCGCCGATGGCCGCAACGTCACCGTCCACCGTGCCTTCGACTATGACGTCCCCACCGAAAGCGATGGCGCCCTCTTTTACCACACCGACAATTCTGAGCGATTGACCCATTCCAAAAACTGTCGTGTTGTTGACGCCTTCGATTACTTTCGCGTTCGGATCGCCCGGATGTTCGGGGACGGTGGGCTGAGCCTGAATCGAGATCACGCAAACCAACACAGCGGCGAGGACGCCAAGAAGTCTCAGCGCCGCCAGTGACACCTCGGAATTGCTGAATCGCAGAGAAGTGAAAACAGTTGACTCGCGGCGACTTGGGGTTTCCCGAGGGCTAACGGCAAATGAAATATCGGGCGAGAGCAGGTTCGCAACCATTGAAGGGACTAGTTCGGCTCCTATTCAATGACTTGTTTGCGATGATAATTAGCAATCAGGCGAGGCAGCAGGGAAGCGGCGATTAGGAAGGTCAAAGTTAGAAGCATTCCGAGTCCATAAGGGCTGGCAATGGCGGCGCGGCCCAGCATGCGCAGAATAATTGCCACGCCCAAGCCAGCTTCATACATGGTTTGCCAGACGAGGTCGAAGACACGGGCAATGAGCTGGGCCAACCCGCCAATCGGCTGAAAGACCAGCGCGCTGGAGGTGGCGCCGAGCAGGGCAAATGCCGCCAGGGCCAGCACCGCACACATTTGAATCGCCCGCAGCCGCTCTGATTTGCGGCGGACGCCGCTGAGGTCGCTTTCGGCATGCGCGGCAACCACGCGCGTGAAATCCTCCGGCAGATCGAACCGGGATGAACTCGTGAACGCGGCGTCGAGCGTGCAAAGCAACTGCCGCTGTCTCAGTAGTTCAGCAGCGCAGTCCCCGCAACTCGCAAGGTGAGTCTCAAAACTGCCCTGGGCAACGCCGTCCAGCTCGCCATCAAGATAAGCGGCAACGTCTTCCATCGGACACGGCTTTTCACCAATCACATGGTTCATCAGCGTCAGGCGTAAGTAATCCCTCTCAGCACCAGTTGTTCGCGCATCGCTTCGCGAGCGCGAAAAAGTCGATTCTTGACGGTGCCCAGCGGTAACCCGGTCACCTCGGCAATCTCGTCATAACTCAGATCATGTGAATGTCTCAGCACGATCAGTTCACGATATGCGTGCGGCAACAACTGCACCACCGTTTCAATCTCGGAACAGCGTTCATTTCTTTCGCTTTCCTGTTCGGGAGTCATCCGGCGACTCTCGATCACGACTTCTGAACGCTCGCCGCCATCACCATTTGAAAGCGTTTGCTCGCGGGCTGAGTTGCGCCGCAGATGATCAATCGCGGCGTTGTGCGCGATCTTGTAGATCCAGGTCGAGAACTTGAACTCTGAGCGGTAACGGCCCAGCGAGTTGTATACCTTGATGAAAACTTCCTGCGTCAGATCAAGCGCCGCATCATAGTCGCCCACCATGCGATACACGTATGCCGCGATCGGGCGCTGATAACGGCGCACCAGTTCTTCAAAGCCGGACTCGCGTCCGGCCAGCGCACTTTGCACCAGCTCGCTATCAGCCAGCGCGTTCCAGCTCGCCACTGAAATCGTCGCACTCATTGCAATTGCCCTGGTGTTACGCTGCTCGATGAGCAGAAGTTTCAAGATGGTACGGACTTTAGGCCCGTAATTATGGAGCGGTCAGAGACTAAAGTCCACGCACGCTACCAGGCCAGCCGCGCGGCCCCGGCAGGTGCGGCGATGACGTCAAAGGGTAAGTCTCCCGGTATGGTCAATCCGACGTCAGTGGCGCCCAGCGGCCGAAGGCTGACGCCCAAAGTCTCCCGGGCCACCTCGGCGACGCGGTTCTTGTCCAGTCGATCCCCCATCACCATCAGCCGGTTTACCGATGTCCCGTCGCCGTTGGTGGCTGACCGTTCGCGATAAAATAACAACACGCGATGAAGCTCGTCGTCGCACTCGTCCGTTTCGCAGAAGACGCTACGCAGCGTCAGCGGCCGATTGTTCCGGAGGAGAACGGCGGTAAAACCTTCTTCGTGCGCGCTCAGCAGAAGACCATCGCCGCCACCGTTGTGGCGCAGCCATTGCTCTTCGCCGACATGCCGCGGCAGCACCAGGCCGGCCTGCCAGCCCATGGCAGAAAACGCTGATTCATATTCAGCCAGCACCGATAAGCGCACCGCGGTTAACAAATAGCGAGCTTGATTTTGTTCGCTGGGAGCCAACTGTTCGCGGGCCACACGAAGTTCCGAAGCCGGCGCGCCAAAGCTGCGCTCGATCTTCCACTCGATCACTTCTTCTACTTCTCGACGTGAACCGCCGGCGCTGTCGATAGCTATGATCGCGCTTCGCGTCGAAGATTCCGGCAAGGTAACCGACCACTTGCGCTGGCGCATTAGCCCTGAACTGGCCAGCAAGTCAGAGAGTGCATCAATGAACTCTCCCGGGTCGAGAATGTTATTTTGATCGAAACTCGCGTTAATTAAATTTGCGGGCAGCTTAAGGGTGGCCGCGCGTTTGACGATATAGCCGCCGCGGCTGCGGTCGAGCTGCACCACGGACGCGGCGCCGTGCTCAATGCCTACGGCACAGGAAGGGAAGCGAGGTTTTAGCAATTTGTCGAACACGCTTAATTAATCTCAGATTTCAGATCTCAGATCTGAGATCCATTTCAGATCTCAAATTTCAGATCTGAGATCTATTTCAGATCCCAAATCTCAGATCTGAGATTTCAAGATAGTGAAAGTCCCATTGATCACCAATCGCTGTACGGCGTGCCTTCCGTCGAAACTTCTCCGGAACTGCTGTGCACGTCGGTCATCCCTGATTCCCCGGTAAACGGATCGTCGCCGGAGATAATTTGCCAGTCTTTCTGATCGGTTATGGGATCGGTAGGAATTTCGCGCATGTAACCGGCGCTTACCAAATCTTCAAGCGACTGAGGCAGCTTTCCCTTGTCGGCCGCATATTGATCGATCAGCATGCGTATCCTGAAAAGGTCGTCGCGCAAGACTGTCTCGCGCGCGTGCAGAATCGTTTTCTGGTACTGAGGCAACGCGACGCCGGCCAGAATGATGATGATCGAGATCACGATCATCAGTTCCAGCAGGGTGAAGCCGCGGACAGTGAGCAGTGAGCGGCGAGCAGTGAGCAGCCGGGACTTCGGCAGGAACTGCTTACTGCTTACTGCCTGCTGCTTATTGTCGCTACCAGTCACGATACTTCTCTCCATTCAACGCCGTGCCGTCAGATTTCGACCGAACGTTAAAGACATTCTCGCCGCCCCACGATGTCGCATCGGGTGAGTCGTAACAAGATCGAAAGTCCCACTCGGCCTCGCCCGTCATTGGGTCGACCGGGATGCGACGGAGATACACCTTGGTTTTGGGAATCGTTGATGTTTCCGACGCGGCCTCGGTGGCGGTGAAATTCTGGTTGCCGCGCCGGCCCATCCCACCCGCGGTAATCGGCAGCACATCCACGCCATTTACCAGGGTTTCGAGATCTGGCGGATAGCGATCAGGATTATCAACGCCGAAAATCGTCTGGTCAGTAATAAAGACGCGCACGCGCGGATCCGCAAATAAACTTGACTGGCCCTGGGCTCCCGGGAGCCGGCCGGCCGCCTCCTGTTGTGCGGTTGTCCCTTGACCCTGGCCCTGCTGTTGTGAGGCCTGCATTTGCGCGCCCACCAAAGCCTCGCGGTGGAACTGGTCGATCGCTTCGCGCATCTCCCTCAGTGCCATTCGCAACTGCTCCTCTTTTTGCCGCTTCACTGAAACCTGGACCAGCGGGATAACGCCCAGAGTCAGGATTGCCAGTACTGCCACCGTCATCACCAGCTCGATGAGAGTAAAGCCGCGCTTGTCGCGCAGGCGCGTTACCACGAACAGCAGAGCCCGGTTAGGCCGCCTGCCGATTGAGCTGTGATTTCCAGACACGGTATTTCTCGTTGCAGTTAAGGTTATGGGATTACCAGTTCGGTCCCGATGTTGACGATGTTCGTGCGCAATTGCGGATTTGCCTGGCGGAGCGATGCCACCGTAGTGCCGTGAGCGGTGGCAATCTTCCAAAGATTGTCTCGCCTTTGCACCACGTAGAGTTTCGTCAGTTCCGGCGCAGTTGATTTGCCCGCGTTCAGCGCTGCTTCGACGGCCGCTCCCACATTCGGAGTTACTACCGCCGGTGCCACAGCCGGTGCAGCGGAAACCCCTTGCTCAGAAGCAGGCTTCACCGTGGCAGCGGGTTTTACGGTCAGACTCATCGGTGCTAATTGCAGCACCGTTGCCTGGCCGTCAGCCGAAACCAGATGCACATTTGAGAGATCGAAAGCGACGGAACTGTCACCGGCGCCGATGGCCTCGACCTCAATATTCACCAGGCTGCCCTCACCGGAAATCTGTGCTCCCGCGGGCGGTGCGATCGAGACCAGCAGGACGCCTTTTTGATCAAGTGACTGCGAGATGGACGGGAGGACCTTCGCATCCGTGAACATCTTTCCGGCCACGACGCTGTTCACCTTAAGCACATTAGGATCGAAACGGAGCATCACTACTGCCAATCCCAGGCGTGCTTCAGAACTCAAGTCAATAGACATCTGGCGCTTTTCACCAACAGTGAGTTCGGATTTGGCCGGCGCCAGGCTCAGCTCGATAACACTCGGGATCGGCGCTTTGACAGTTGGAGTCTCGCTGGTCACGGCGCTCTTGGGAGCAAGGTCTTCGGCCGGAGCAGCACCGGCTTCTTTCTTCAAGTTATCGGCCGTGGTCGAGACCTCGGTGGACGGCGATACCACACTCTTGATTGCGGTAGCCACGTCCATCTTCGGCGGAGTTGCATCGGTTTGCGCGAAAGCCGACGACTTTGGTTGCGGTATCGAAGCATCAGCCAGCCCATTTTTGCTCGACGTCTCTTTCACGGTTTGCACGGCCGGTTGCGTTGGCTGAGGCGCCGATGTTTGCGCGACAGTTGTTACGGGCGCGGTTTGATTACCGTTTCCGTTCGACGCAGTTTGTTCGCTCGTCTTGGGCGCGGGCACATAAGCAGCCGGCTCAAGCAATGGCGTAGTCGAAGGCCTGGTCGAAGCCGTCTTCGCATTGCGAGCGGCGGCGATCTGCTGCTCCTCGCGCTCGCCTTCGCGCAGCATCGCTTCGAGCGAGCCGGTAGTTGGCGATTGCAGAGTTCCGCTTGGCCTCATCTCTTCGTCGCGCGGAGTTACTGCCGGTGCGCGCAGAACGCGCGGCGTTACGGCGATCACAATATCGACCTGACGATTTTCTTTCGTCGGCGATGTAAAAAAGCGGCCCAAGATCGGAAGTCCGCTGAGAAACGGTAAGCCTTGCCGGCCGTTTGATTGAACTTCGGTAGAAACGCTGGCCAGCATCATGGTGCGATTATTCTGCACGCGGGCAGTGCCGGAAATTGTGCGCTCCGTGAATGTTGGTGTAAGCGTGCTGGCGCCGCTTACGTCTTTGGATTCGATTTTCATCTTCACCTGGACGTCATAATTTGGAAACACCTGGGGCGTGAAACTCAACGTCAGACCGGTCGGCTCGTAATTGATTACTGGAAAGCCGCCCGTAGGAAACGGGTTACCGGTAGTTGGGTTCGGTGTGCCAGTCTGAATTCCAAAGGGATAAGCTTGAGCGGTCTGCACCGGCACGCGTTGTCCAATTCGCGCGGTCGATTCCTCGTTATTGAAAGCATGTATCTGAGTTGATGCCAGCAACTTCGCATTGTTCCTGCTTTGGAAAGCATTAAGCACCGAAGAAGGAAGAAGCAGCGCGGCGGCAAATCCAGTCGGCGTGGTGCCGACGATGCTGCTGAGATTCACACCCTGCTGCTGCGGAGTGGCCACACCGTTATTGGTGAGTATGGCGAGGCCCGGCGAGCCGCCCAGATTGAAAGTCCCCTGTCCGATTTGATTTCCGAATTGAAGCAAGTCGCTGCGCGACACTTCATAAATATCAACGTCCATCACCACTTCCGCCCGATCCTTGTCGATGCTGGTGATCAGTTCGCCGATCAGCTTTACGTTCTCAGCGGTGTCCCGCACGGTCAAACTATTCGTGTCTTCGTCAACCACGACGATCGACTGCGGACGTCCGACTGAAGCGGGCAGGGCTTTGGTAATCACCTCCAGCGCCTTTGCCGGTTTTGCATTCGAGAGATAAAAAGTGCGCACTACCAGTTGCTGGTATTGCGGCCGGCGTGCCTGCTCGGCCACCAGAATCGTGTGCCGATCAAGTTTTTGAAAGAACAAGCCTTCCTGCAAAAAGATGAAGTCCAGAGCCTTGGCGGTGGTCGTAGGTTGCGTAAGATTAATTTCCAGAGTGCGCGGCTGCGCGAATGATTGCTTGTCGAAAATAACGTTAAGACCCAATTGCTCGGAGAGCGTGCGAATGTAATGCTTCAAGTCGCCGTTGTAGTTGACCA
>DATENS010000117.1:0-6252 GCA_035274925.1 Pyrinomonadaceae bacterium
GAAGAAGCGCTGCGCGAAATCAAACGGCGTTCACGCGAGCGTTTCCGCGACGCCTTTGAAAAGATTAACCAGAATTTCAGCGCGCTGTTCCTCGAGCTGTTTGGCGGCGGACGCGGTGAGATGAGCCTGATCGACGAGAATGACGAGCTCGAATCAGGCATCGACATCGTGGCGCAACCTCCGGGCAAGCGGCTGCAAAATGTGCTCTTGCTTTCCGGCGGCGAGAAAGCCATGGCGGCACTCGCACTGGTCCTCGGCATCTTCCACTATCGTCCTGCGCCGTTCTGCCTGCTGGATGAAGTCGATGCGCCGCTGGATGAAGCCAACATTGGACGGTTTACCGGCAAAGTCGTCTCGATGTCCACGGACACGCAATTCATCGTCATTACCCACAACAAGCGCACGATGGAAACCGCGCGCGCCCTTTACGGCGTGACCATGGAAGAAGTCGGCGTTTCGAAGCTGGTTTCGGTGAGGTTCGAGTAAATTCCACTCGAGTAGTGCATCCAATCGCTATCGCTCGCGGTTTCGGTAACTGCCCGCTTGCGTTCTCTCCCCACATCAATTAGAAAATAACGGCACTGACTATGCGAAGAGTTTTTGGCTTCATACTTGGCGCTTTACTCTTGTCGGCGTTTGCGGTAGCCGGTTCGGCTCAGGATGCTAAGCGAAACGATCGGCCGGTGGACGAGACGGAAAAGACTTTGCCTGGCGACAAGAAGCCGGCGGACGCCACCAGGTACGCGTACGAGTTTAAGCAGCCCAAATTCGTCATCAATCACATCCTGATTGAACATGACGCTTCCGGCCGCGGCCAAATAACTTTTCAAAATAAGAACGCCGACGCTCCCATCATCGAACCCATCGAACTCTCGACTGCCGCCATCAACCGGATCTTCGGTCTCTGGACGACGCTGCATTTTCTCGATTCAAGCGAGGATTACCAGTCGGCCCGGGATTTTTCTCACCTGGGCACACATCGCCTGGAAATGAATGACGGTCAGCGCAAGCGTACGGCGGAATTTAACTGGAGCAGTAATTCCAGCGCCCAAAACCTGGCGCAGGAGTACCGTCGCGTTGCCGATCAGGCCATCTTTGTTTTCGATATCAGCGTGGCGCGCGAAAACCAGCCACTGAATGCACCCTCACTGATGAATCAACTGGAATCACTTTACCGGCGAAACGGTTTGTCGGATCCGCGGCAACTCGTGCCGCTTTTGAAAGAGCTGCGCACCGACGAACACATTCCTCTCATCGCCCGCAATCAGGCTGACAGGTTGTTGAAGAAGATCGAGAAGTGAAGAGCGCGAGCGTCTTAACGCTCGTTGACAGTCCGCGCCGATCGACATATCCTTCGCAGCGAAGAAACTGCGTTTCCCAGCAATTATCGCGTGCAATTGAAGAAAACTGGTTCTATTTGGAAGAAACCTCTAAAAGCACGCGAGCAAATTGTAAGACGCGTCTGCAGCGTATTGGAGGAGGAATACGGACGACCACGTTTAGGAAATCCAGCTAAACCCCTTGACGATCTGATTTTCATCCTCATCTCGAACAGGACGTCTACGCACTTGGCCGAGCAAACCTATCAGCGACTTAAGAAGAGTTTCCCGAAATGGGAAAAGGTTCTCGAATCGCCGCCCTCTAAGCTTCGCACCGTTCTAAAGCCGGCAGGACTTTCACGAAAGAAGTCCCACCAAATCAGATCTCTCCTGCGTAAAGTTAAAGGCGATTTAGGTAAGTGCAGTCTCGATGTGCTGACGCGATGGCAGGACGATGAGATTCATAAGTACCTAACGTCGCTGGCGGGCGTATCCGACAAGGTTGCAAAGTGCGTAATGCTTTACACCTTGTCGTCCGAAGTATTGCCGGTTGATGTTCACGTTTATCGAGTAAGCAAGAGGCTCGGCTGGACAGCCAGAGGTCGCGCTGCCCAAGCTCATGAGGAATTAGAAGCTTTGATTCCCCCGAACAGAAGGTTTGCCTTTCATGTCGACTGCATAGCGCACGGTCGCTCAGTCTGTCGATCAAAACCGGACTGTTACCGTTGTCACATCCGTAAAGATTGTGAGTACTTCAAGACCGCGAGATGAGCAGATCTAAACGCCCAGTTGCTGTCGAATTGTGTGCGGGAGTCGGGGGAATGTCCCTCGGTTTCGAAGAAGCTGGATTCAACATTGCTGCCGCGTTCGAATTGGATGAATTGCATGTTGAATACCACGCGAAGAACTTCCCAAAGTGCACTACGGTCAAAGCTGACATCTCTCAGATTACCGGGGCCGACGTCAGGAAATGGGGCAAATTGGGAGATCAGCAGATTGACGTATTGTTTGGCGGTTCGCCATGTCAGGGTTTCTCGCTGATCGGAAGACGTGATTGGGAGGATCCAAGAAGCGAATTGCTACTAGATTTCGCGAGACTTATCGTTCAACTTCAGCCATCGTACTTCGTCGTTGAAAATGTTGAAGGCTTGTTGATTGGCGATGCAAAGGACTTTTTCGACAGGTTTGTTGCCATGGTAACGGCTGCCGGATATTCAGTTTGCGACCCTTGGTTGTTGACAGCAACTGATTTTGGCGTTCCTCAACGTCGCACACGAGTCTTCATAGTTGGTTACAAACAACAACTCGCAGAGCCGGCGATGCCTGTTGGCAGATTCACTGATTCAACGAACGGTCACGAGCAAAATGGCTTGTCATCAGAACCATGTCCCACCGTGTGGGACGCGATTGGAGATCTCTCGTCGCTTAGTCAAACAGTAACTCTTTTCAAAACGGACGGATTCAAGCGCGCTATCCGAGCCCCGAGCCGTTACGCGAAAATCCTTAGAGGCGAAGAACGAGATCCGGAGAATAAATCGAGGCGCCGACCGATGTTCCCCAAAATTCTGACAGGCTGCTTACTGACGACGCACAAGCAAGAAACGATCACCCGCTTTAGTGCCACAGAGCCCGGTTCTTACGAAACGGTAACTAGATTTTATAGACTCCCCAAAGACGGATACAGCAACACCCTTCGTGCTGGAACGGACAATACACGAGGATCGTACATGGCCGCCCGGCCGATTCATCCAGAGGAGCCCAGAGTCATTGTTCCACGTGAGGCGGCACGATTACATTCCTTTCCTGATTGGTTTATTTTCCATCCGACGCGTTGGCATGCTTTCAGGCAGATCGGAAACTCGGTTCCGCCACGCCTCGCCAGATCAGTTGCACGCTCGATTCAAGCGGTACTCTGAACATCTCAACCGGCTAAGATTCGGAGTCTGAAATGGTTGCTAAAGCAAAGAAAAACGCTGACAAAACGAAACCCTCTGATCCAAATAACGTTGAGGCGGAGCCCACCAAAGAACTTCTTATACAGAGTTTGGTTAAGGATATCCCGTTAAGTAGGGCGATCATAGATTTGGTTGACAATTCAGTCGATGGTGCAAGGGCGATTCGGGGAACGAAGCGATACTCCGGATTATTCGTTCACCTGAGAATCTCGAATGACGCTTTCGAGATCGAAGATAACTGCGGGGGAATGTCGGTCGAAGTGGCAAGGGAATACGCGTTCAGATTCGGACGTCCGACCAACATGCCGCGGAGACTGAATACTCCTCACTCGGTGGGACAATTCGGCGTGGGTATGAAACGCGCAATCTTCAAATTGGGCAGAGTATTCTACGTCGAATCCAGAACGAAGAACTCCTACTTCATCGTTAAGGAAAACGTGGACGACTGGAAGACCAGGAAAGATGCTGACGGCAACGAACTTTGGAACTTCCGATTTACTCCTCCAGTGGTTGAAGGCGATCCGCAACCACCTAATGAGCGTCGAGGTACCACGATAAAAGTGACTAAGCTCTTAAGCGCGGTGGCGACGGAAATGAATACCGACGCCTTCCTCACAGATCTTTCTTCAGAACTCTCAGCAGCTCACGAGTTAAGCATGAGTAAGGGCTTGGAAATAAGATTGAACGGTCATCTTGTGGCCTACGAGCCGTCAAAACTATATAAGTCGACCAGAATTCAACCTGCGAAGAAGCGACTTAGCAAGACCCATGATAAGTCGAAAATCGAAATAGTTTTGTACGCGGGAATTTACCGCTCAAAGCCATCTAAGGCGGGTGGTTGGTATGTTTACTGCAATGACCGATTGATACTTCGCGCGGACCAAACAGCGATCACTGGTTGGGGAGAAAACATCGGGGAGCGAATTCCGAAATTCCATCCCCAGTTTGCGCGATTTAGGGGGTTCGTCTTCCTCGACTGTGATAATCCCGCTCTTTTGCCTTGGAACACAACCAAGACGGGGCTGGACACGGACAACGAGCTATACAAAGGGGTGAGACGTGAGATGAATATTTTGGGGAGGCCGGTAATTGACTTTCTGAATAACTTGGACCGGGAAAAGAATCGGGTTACTAGGCCGCTTCATGGCCTTGTGGAAAAAATGGACGCTGACGAAAAGACTCATGTTCTACTAACCAACGTCAAGAGATCGGGCGCTTTTGTTTGCCCGATGCCTAAGGCTGTAGAAAAACCGGACTCCGTCGATATCAAATACAAACGACCAATTCGGCAAGTTAATGTGCTGAAAAAGTTTTTAGGCGTAACTACGGCACGCGAAGTTGGCGAAAAGACATTTGATTGGGTTTATGAGCTAGAGGACTAGAACAATGCCTGGAAGTGGCGACAAGATCGACTACAACCTCAGACCAGCGAAACAGATTGAGCGGAAAATGCTGTGCGAGGCCTTTCGCAGACTGTCTGTCTTTCAAGCTGTTGAATCATACAGATATATCGGCTTTGGTTCCTTCTATTTCGCAGACTTCAAACTCATTCACAAATCGCTGGGAATCACTGACATGCTCAGTTTCGAGCTTCAATCCCGGAAGCGAGAGCGATTTGAGTTCAACAACCCGTTCCGGTGCATAAAACTCCGATTCGGACATTCGAATAGGCTCTTGCGAGATCATTGGCGGAATCGCAGAACGATATTGTGGTTGGACTACGACGATCCCTTGGACAAATTTTGCCTGCGCGACATCGGCTTTTTTTGCAACAATGCTATGTCTGGCAGTGTCTTGATAGTAACGGTAGACGCACAGGTTGAGTCAGAACCTGCGAAACTCGAGCGTGAATTCTCATCGTTCAGAGAGCGGGTTAGGGATGACATTGATGTCTATAGTGATGATGATGCCACGGAACGAGAGCGAATTCCATTTGGAATTGCTGCGGAAGACCTCGCCGGCTGGGGGACGGCGAAAATCTCTCACAGAATCATTATGAATGAGATCGCGAAGGTGGTTAGCGAACGGAATTTTCTGACATCCGAACAGCTAGTCTTCCGACAATTATTTAACTTTCGTTATAAAGATACCGCTCAAATGCTCACGGTTGGCGGGATACTTTACGCCGATAGCGAATCGGACAATTTTGAAGCCTGCGATTTCGGATCTTTAAACTTCGTAAGAACTGGGTCGATTCCTTACACAATTGAGCTTCCAAAACTTACTTTCCGCGAGATTCGTTACTTGGATTCTCAACTGCCGATTAACCCTTCAAAACTAAAATCAAAAGGCATAAAAGCCGGCGACCTTCGGAAATACGCAAAGGTTTACCGATGGTTTCCATCTTTCGCTGAAGTCGAAATGTAAAAGAGGTAAGTCGGAAAGACTGATCTACTTAGCTGCCCGCCGCCATCTCTAAAAAATCCACCAGACGATTCTCAGCCCAGAAGCGATCTTCGGCCTCGGGGTTTGCCGAAACAAACGCAACATGTCCGCCGCGTTCCGTCACCTTCACCAGCACGAACCGATTTGCGAGGATCGTCGGGTCCGTGAGTGGCTCAGACGGGACGAACGGGTCGTCTTTCGCATGAATGATCAAGGTCGGGATACGAATTTGTCCGATGTAGGGACGCGAGCTGGCCTTGGCGTAATAGTCGTTCACTCCGTCAAAACCAAACGCGGGCGCCACAAAGCGGTCGTCGAATTGTTCGATGGTGCGAATCTTATCCAGGCCGGTGATGTCATATCGATCGGGATGTTGCTGGGCTTTCAGCCTGATGCGGCGCTTCAGGAAAAAAAGAAAGTCCTTCTGATAAATAAGATTGCCCTTTAGGTTTATCAGGTCACGGCCGGCACTGAGATCGATTGATGGCGAGACTGCACCCACGGCTTTGATTTCCGGCGGCGGTGAATCGCCATACTCGCCGGCGAGCTTCAACACCATGTTTCCGCCCAACGAGAAACCGGCGATCACAATT
>DATENS010000118.1:0-24999 GCA_035274925.1 Pyrinomonadaceae bacterium
TCATTGCTTCCTGCAGATCATGGTCAGTTTCATTTGAAGCTTTGCCGCCGTAGAGTTTCGCGCCACCCGGGCTGCGCAAAAACTTGATCGTGTAAATGCCGAGCGCCGTGCCGATCGGAATATTCGCCATCGAAACCACGGCCAGTGGAATTCCGACCACCTTTACCCAGGACCTTCTCTTCCGGAAACCGAAGCCAACCAGAAGCGGCCAGATTCCTACCACGAAAAGCAGCACGAGAAAAACAACCAGACTAATCATCATCCAGAACGACGAGAGCAGATTGCCCGTCGCACTTTGCACCGCGAATGCCAGCAACAAAAGCGCGATTAATGTAAGCCCGTGGATGCCGGCGTAAACGAAATAAAGAGTCGCAAGCGTTTTATTGTGCTCTTCAGGGGTCATCGTTTCGATGAATTAACGCTCAACCGCCATCGCCACTGCGTTACCACCACCCAGGCAAAGTGCGGCGATTCCCCGATGCGCGTTTCGTCTTTTCAATTCGTAAAGCATCGTAGTCAGGATCCGCGAGCCGGATTGTCCGATGGCGTGTCCCAGGGCCACCGCACCGCCGTTGACGTTAATCTTCTCCGGATCGAGACTCAGCTCGCGTGTAATCGCTACTGCCTGGACCGCAAACGCCTCGTTCAACTCGATTAGATCAACCTGGTCAAGCGACCATCCGGTCTTCTTCAAAAGCTTTTTGATCGCCTCTACCGGCGCCATCATCACCAGTTTCGGCTCGACACCGGAAGTCGCCTGACCGACGATCCGGCCCAAGGTCTCGACGCCGAGCGCTTTGGCGCGCTCGCTCGAGGTGACGACGAGTGCCGATGCGCCATCATTCACACCGGGAGCATTTCCGGCGGTGACCGTGCCTTCCTCCTTGAACGCGGGCTTTAACTTTCCCAGTGATTCGATTGAGGTGTCTTCGCGTACCGGCTCGTCCGTATCGAAGATCGTTGCCGCACCTTTTTTCTGGCGAATCTCAACGGGCACGATTTCGTCTTTGAATTTTCCGGACTTGATCGCCGCAGCGGCTTTCCTGTGTGAACCCAACGCGTATTCGTCCTGCTCTGCGCGCGAGACGCGAAACCGTTCGGAGACAACCTCGCCGGTGCATCCCATGTGCTGGTCGTCAAAAGCACACCACAATCCATCCTGGATCACCGAATCCAGCATGGTCCCGTGGCCGAGCCGATAGCCTTCACGTGCTTTTGGTAACAAGTAAGGCGCGTTCGACATGGATTCCATGCCGCCGGCAACTACGATCTCAGTATCGCCAAGCTGCACGCCCTGCGCGGCCATCATTACCGCTTTCAAACCAGATCCGCAGACCTTATTCACAGTAACAGCCGACACGGTATTCGGCAGTCCGCCCCGAAGCGCCGCCTGACGCGCGGGGTTCTGCCCGAGTCCGGCCTGAATGACGCAACCCATGATTACTTCATCAACATCTTCAGGCTTCACGCCTGCTCGCGCCACTGCTTCCCGCACCACTATTGCGCCGAGATCGGTAGCTTTAAAACTCTTGAGCGCGCCGAGAAGTTTGCCGACCGGCGTGCGCACGGCGCTAATGATTACAGCTTCCTTGATCGATGACATTCGGTTTGATTCTCGCTTGGTAGTTTCGAATTTAGAATGACTGTTAATTCCAAACGGTGTCAAGCAAGCATCATGTCAGAACCCCGAGCGATAGCGAGGGGATCATAAACTCAAGATCGACCTATGATCCGCTCGCTATCGCTCGCAGTTATGACACGGCAAATTGAAAACGCGCGTGCGCGAATGCTAGACTCCACACTTGTTATCAAACCCCTTAACTAATCTGATTCGCCGGATCAAATAAGCATGCAGGCATTGATTCTAGCCGGAGGCAAAGGTACACGACTGCGTCCTTTGACCGTCTACACGCCAAAACCAATTGTTCCCATTTGCAATCGGCCGTTTTTGCTTTACCAGATCGACACGTTGCGCCGGGCAGGTGTCACTGACATCACGCTTTCGCTTTCATATCAGCCTGAGAAGATCGAACAACAGCTTGGTGATGGCTCGAATTTTGGAGTGAAGTTGAAATACACGGTCGAGCCGCAGCCAATGGGAACGGCCGGGGCCTACAAATTTGCCGAAGATCTGATCCGCGAGCCCACCGTGGTTTTTAATGGCGACATTCTCACGGACCTGGATTTGAAGACAGTGATTCGCCAGCATCACGAGCGCAACGCGGTCGCTACGATTGTGTTAACGCCGGTCGAAGACGCGAGCGCGTACGGAGTTGTCGAAACCGAAGCTGATGGCCGCGTGCGCCGGTTTCTGGAAAAACCGAAACCTGAAGAAACAACCTGCCGGAACATCAACGCCGGCACTTACATTCTCGAGCCGGCCGTCCTGGATCTGATTCCGAAAAACGAGAACCACTCTTTCGAGTACGGATTGTTTCCGAAGCTGCTGGAAAAAGGCGAAGCGTTCTTCGCTCACGTTCCACCGCGCACTTACTGGATCGACATTGGCACGCCCGCTCGTTATTTGCAGGCTCATCAGGATCTACTCGCCAATAAAGTTTCGCGCATACATGTAAAAGAGCGGCATGGTGACTTTGACTCAGCCACCCATGCGGAAATCGACGATCTCTCGATAATCGCGGACGATTGTACGATTAAGCCGGGCGCTCAAATCATTAACTCTGTGCTGGGCCGCGGCTGCTACATCGAGGAACGTGCCCGGATCGAAAACTCGGTGATTTGGTCACATACGCGTGTGGGAACCGCAGCTGAGATCAGGGGCGCCATTGCCGGCCGTGGTTGCCATATCGGTCGATCGACAGTGGTCGGCCCGGGCACGGTTTTGGGTGACAAGACTTCGCTGACGGATTACACGAAGACCGGGAGCTAAAGCTGGCACGGCGTCCCGCCCCTGATCGCGCGCACGATGCGCGTGGCAAAAAGAAAGGATCAATTGTGAACTGGGACAGTTTTCGCGCTTACGACATCCGCGGCGTCTATCCAACCGATTTGGACGAAGAGGCGTTTTATCGCATTGCACAAGCGTATACGTATCTCTTTCACCCGAAGACGATGGTCGTCGGCATGGACGCGCGCGAATCGGGCCCGGCTCTGAAAAAAGCTTTGACCGACGGTTTTGTGGATGCCGGCGTTAACGTGGTGGACATCGGCGGGATTACCACCGACATGCTTTATTACGCCGTCGGCGCGTGCGAAGAATACTCGGGCGGCATCGTGGTCTCGGCCTCGCATAATCCCAGACAATACAACGGCGCGAAAATGGTTCGTGAAAAGGCGGCCGCGATCTCTTCCGATACCGGCCTCTTTGAAATCCGCGACATCATCAAAGCCGATAAGGACAAAACCGTTACATCGGAAACCAAAGGCAAAGTAACCGAGAAGAACGTGTTCACTGATTACGTCAGTCATGTTCTTGGTTTCATCGATCGTGACGTCATCAAGCCCTTTCACGTAATCGCTAACGCCAACTTCGGTTTTGTGGGCGAAGCAATTCAATTAATTGCCGACGAGTTAGGGTTAACCTTAACCACGCTCAACTTCCAACCAGACGGGACGTTTCCCAAAGGCACGCCCGATCCGATGCAGCCTGCGAATCGTGCCGAAACCGAAGAGATGATGCGGGCCGGAAAGTTTGCATTCGCGGCCATCTGGGACGCCGATGCCGACCGCTGCATGTTCCTCGATGAAAACGGTGAGTTCATTTCCGGCGCCTATGTCACCGCCATGCTGGCGGACGTGTTACTGGCCAAGGCCGGCGGCAAGAACAAGATCATTTTCGATCCGCGCGTGATCTGGCCCACGATCAAGGTTTGTGAGAAGCATGGCGCGGAGCCGATTATTTCAAAGAGCGGTCACGCGTTTATTAAAGACCGCATGCGAAAAGAAGACGCCATTTTCGCCGGCGAGATGAGCGCGCACTATTACTTCCGTGAAAATTTCTTCGCCGACAATGGCGTGATTCCCTTCCTCCTGATCCTCGAACATCTTTCGCGACATGACCAGCCGTTCTCAGAAGTGATGAAGCCTTACATGGAAGGCCATTACATGTCCGGCGAGTTGAACTATCGTGTCGAAGACGCGCAAAAAACCATCGCGTCAGTAAAAGCGGCGTTCGACGGCAGGGGCACAGAAGATCTGACTGACGGTTATTCTCTTACCGCGGACGATTGGCGCTTCAACATTCGCTCTTCCAACACTGAGCCGCTTCTGCGTTTGAATGTCGAAGCACGGCAGCCTGGCTTAGTCGAAAAAGTCAGAGACGAAATCCAGGCGATCGTTGGTTCTAAACCTCATTAGACTCGCACAACCGCTGCTTCGCAGCTCGTTGGAATTGCAGCTATACGTGGCGTGAAAAATATTTAGCCCACGCAAGACTTGAAGACTTCATGGACAACGCCGCACTCCAAAGGCTCCCGGCACATGCCTTGCCCCACTAACTGATGAGATTGTTCTTGCGCAGACCTTCGTTGCGCCAATTCAGAAAGTCGAAAAGCCAAGGGAGGGCTTTAGAAAATGGGGCTAATCCTCTTAATAATTTTGATTATTCTGCTGCTTGGGGCCGTTCCGGCCTGGCCGTACAGCCGTAACTGGGGTTATGGACCAAGCGGTGGACTCGGTCTGCTCGTGGTGATTGTCATTGTTTTGCTGTTACTTAAAGTGTTCTAACGCCGGACGGTTTTCTACTACCTCGAATTCAAATCGTTCAGGGATACGTGTGTCGGCCAGCCCTGATTCAGGGTAAGAAAGGAGAAGGTCTGGAATGACTACTCGTGAATTTTATGTGGAAAGACGCAAAGCTGAGTTCCCCACGTTCTTGAAAGTGTTTAAAGCGTTGCCGAAGGATCGCCTCGACTACAAACCTGACGAGCGCTCGCCCTCGGCTGAGCAGGTCACCTGGACGCTGGTCCATCAAACGATGATCTGCGTCGACGTTGCCAGGGATGCGCGCGGTGAATGGATTGAATCTCCGGCTCCGGATCTGGATGACATGATCGAAAAGTTCGAGACGGCATCGAATGAATTGGCCGAAACCGTTTCGAAGATGGATGAAGAAACCTGGAACCGTAAGGCGCAATTCGTTTACCAGGGCAAAGTTGTATCAGAACAACCGGTCGGACAGTTTCTCTGGTCGATGATGTTCGATGCGATTCATCATCGCGGCCAGCTCTCAGCCTATCTCCGCCCGATGGGCGGCAAGGTCCCGGCTATCTATGGCCCGTCAGCGGACGAGAAATCCATGCCTTCCGCAGAGGCGAAGTCGGCCTGAGTCGCAGATTAACGATTTGACTCCCACTTGCTTCTCAAATAAAACTCCTCCACATGCCGGAGCTACCGGAGGTTGAGCACGTCGTACGCGCGCTGCGGCGAGTAGTAGTTCGCCGCCGAATCGTCGCGGCCGAAGTGTTACTCCCCAAGCTCGTCCTTCCCGACACTCCATCTTCATTTAATCGAAAGCTCAAGGGCTCGCGCATGATCGGCGTCAGGCGGCGCGGAAAATTCATCCTCATCGACATAGACAAGGCAAAGCCACTGGCCCACGGGCGGTTCGCGAGCACGCGGCGCGGCTCAGGCAGCGTGTTGATGGTGCACTTACGCATGACCGGTAAGTTTCGCTATCTGACCGCCGAGGAAGACCTGCCGCGTTACGCGCATGTGATCTTTTACCTGGACAACGATCGCCGTCTTGTGTTCTGCGACCAGCGCCAATTCGGAATCATGCGGGTAGTGCCTTACTCACGGCTCGCTAATACGAAAGGAATCCGGGAACTGGCGCCCGAGCCCTTCTCGGATGAATTCAACCTTGCTTATCTCGCGAATACGCTGTCGCGATCGCAGAGAACGTTGAAGACGCTGCTTCTCGATCAAACCAAGATTCTCGGGCTCGGAAACATCTACGCGGCTGAGGCACTGTTTCGCGCCGGAGTGAATCCTTTCAAAATTGCTGCCTCTCTCTCTTTCAAGCGTGTCGAGCGGCTGCAGCAGGCGATCAGAGAAGTCTTGACCGATGCCCTGAGCGACAGCTCAACTTTGCGGGTGAACCTCGAGCATCCGGAAGGGTTTTCTTACGGTGAAGCCTTTGAAAGTTTTTGGCAGGTCTATGATCGAGAGGGAGAAAAATGCTTCAAGTGTGGCGCGCGAATCAAGCGCGAGCCGCATGGCGGCCGATCTACTTACTGGTGCCCGCGGTGTCAGCGAAGGTGAACGTGAACAACTCTCTATTGCGGCGTTAGGTCCAACGCTTCGACCACTCGCGTAAACGGAATGTTCGCCTTTTCGTTGACTTCTTTCACGACGTCCGGGTTACCCGCCTCGAAAAGGCACATGCAATGGGCCTCGCCCGGAACAAATGTCGTGCGAATGTAGCGGACGGGTTTTCCATCGGCAGTAAACTGATTGCTTGTTTCGATTGCAGCCTTCTGAGCGGCTGCGAGTTGTTCCATCTCAATACCCGGCAACTCACGCTCAACCATGTAAACTGGCATTTCGAAGAAACCTCCGTAACTGAAAGTCCCGGCACACTAACAGAGAAATAATCAACGGACAAGGGTTGGTCACAAGTTCGCCAGCACAAAGTCCGTCATCATCTGATACCAGTGCTTGACCAGCAGAGGATCGACCACGCCGTGGCGAGACTTTGGGTAGACCATCAACTGCACTTGCTTGCCTGACTTTTGCAGCTCGTACAAGAACTGAATCGTGTTCGCCATGTGCACATTGTCGTCAATTGCGCCATGAATCAACAACAGTCTGCCGTGCAAGTTTTTTGCCGCCGCTAACGGCGAGCTCTTCTTGTAGCCTTCCTCGTTATGTTGCGGCGTCTGCATGTAACGCTCGGTATAGATGGAATCGTAGTTGCGCCAATCTGAAACCGTCCCGCCGGCAATCCCAATCTTGAAAGTCTGGCTGTGGGTCAACGCGTAACTCGTCATGTATCCGCCGTAACTCCATCCCCAAATACCGATGCGTGATTCGTCGATGTAAGGCTGGCTCTTGAGCCATGCAAATCCATCCTCTAGATCGCGCAACTCCAACTCGCCCATGTTCTTGTAAACCGGCCAGGCGGACTGAACTCCCTTATTGCTGGCGGTGCGATTGTCGCAAACCCAGATGATGTAGCCCTTCTGCGCCAGCATTTGGTGCCACATGTATCGGGTGCTGCCCCAGGCGTTTCGCACCGACTGGGACTGTGGGCCGCTGTAGGTGTACGACAGAACGGGATACTTCTTTGTGGGATCGAAATCCGGCGGCTTGATCATTGTCGCTTCCATGGTAAAGCCGTCTCGAGTTTTCACCGTGAGAAACTCAACCTTGCCCAGTTTGTACTGCTTCAAAGCATCGACTTTGTTTTCGTCAATGACGCGGACGAGCTTGCCGGCTGAATCATAGAGCCGGACCTGACTCGGCGTGTTGATGTCGTTCCAGAAATCGATGAAGTGCGAAGCCTTGCCATTGAAAGCTGCGCGATGGTTTCCTTCGGTCAGGGTCAGCCGGTTAAGTCCACTTCCGTCCAGCTTGATCGAATACTCGTGATTGGCCGTAAAGCTGTGTTCGCTTCCACTGAAGTAGATGATTCCCTTCTCGTCATCGACTTCCTCGATCGAGCGCACGTCCCAGTCGCCGTTGGTGATCTGCCGTATGAGTTTGCCGTCCGCGGCGTAATGATAGATACGTTCCCATCCATCGCGGCTGCTGAGCCAAAGGAACGATCCATCTTTCAGCCAACGCAAGCCTTCATCGACAACTTCCACCCAGGCCTTGCTGGTTTCACGAAAGATATTTGTCGACTTGCCATCGGGGTCCGCGGAATTGAGGTCGAGAAAAGTCTGTTCGCGGTTTTGTGCCTGGTACCAAACTTTTTTTCCGTCCGGAAACCAACCGACGCGTACGATGAGCAAGTCCTCGGCGGGATATTTGTAAGTGTCGACCCACTGAATATCGCCACCCGCCGTGTTTACCACGCCGAGTTTCACCGTTGGATTCGGGTCACCCGCTTTGGGATACGGCGTGTTCTCGAGAATCTGATCCGTCGGGATGTGATCGACAACCGGGAAGTTCGGCACGGGGTTTTCATCGATTCGCAGAAAAGCAATCCTGGTTGAGTCGGGACTCCACCAGTACGCGCCGAAGTTTCCCCGGCCGTAAAGTTCTTCCTGATAGACCCAATCCAAACGTCCATTCAGGATCTTCTCGCTGCCGTCCTTCGTGAGAGCGCGCTCGCGCCGCTGCATCCCGAGGTCCTCAACATAGAGATTGTTGCCGCGAACGAAACTGATCATGCGGCCGTCCGGGCTGAAGGCTTCGCCGACTTCTTCGTCCGGGTTGCTGGTGAGCCGCACCGCCCGGTCGCTGCCAAACTCGTAATAAAAAAGATCGTTGGCGAAATTAATGAGGACGGCAGTCTCCGCCGGGTTCATTTGATATGACGTCTGGTTGGCCAGGCGGCGCGCGTCACCTTTCGCAAAACCCGGTAAGCCCGCGAATGCGGCTTCCATTTTGGCGGCGTCGTAAAAGGGATCGGCCTTTCCGGTTACCGCATTAACCTTCAGCAAACGCGGAAACGCATTTCGCTCTCGACTGGCGACGAGATAATTCACGCCGTCCTTCAACCAGCGGGGGCTGGCGGCACTGCCGCTGAAGTTTACGCGTTTCGCCGGATCGAAAATGTCGTCAATGGTGAGAAGCTTGTTCTGCGCGATCGCTTGCGCTGCGACGCTGGTAAGTATGACGAGTAGAAGGATGCTTCGTCGGAATATTTTCACTTGGTTCACTCCAATTGCCGTTTAAGAAAGAGTCAGAATGGAAAAGCAAAGAGGCAACAAAGGCTTTCACCTTTGCGCCTCTTCGGCAACTTGTCACGAGCTTGCTCCAAAGACTTTTGCGAAAAGCTCACACGCCCGGCATCGCTTTCTTCAGCGGCTTCAGCAGAATTGCAAGTACCAGCGCCATAAATAGCGCCATTATCGCCAAAGTTAGGAAGAAGCTGGACTGCAGCCAAATGTCCCAGTAGACGCCGATCTGCGTCAGCTTGTTTCCGATGGCCGTAGCGACAAACCACCCGCCCATCATCAGACCGCGGATACTGATCGGAGCCACCTTGGAAACCAGCGATAGACCCATCGGCGAAAGCATTAGTTCACCAAGCGTCACGATCGCGTAGGCAAACACCAACCAGAACGGAGAGACGCGAAACAGGTATGCATTCTGAAGGATCGCTGCCCTATGCGCGTCACCTTGTCCCGGTGCCACACTATTCACGGCGTAGATCAGCTGCGCTTCCCCGCTCTTTAACCTTGTCTTCTCTTCAGGCGTGAGCGGAGGTTTATTGTGTTTTGCGTTGTCCTTGTCCTTATCCTCGATAGCCTTATCGCTAAGCGCCGCGAACTTCACGCCGTTGATGATGTTTTTTGCTTCGGGCTTGGCGGCGAAGAAACCCATTATCGAATTCCACAAACCCGGTTCCACCGGGGCCGCCGGCGGAGCGGGCTCTTTCGCATTCTTGATCTTACTTATTACGTCCGGCGACACGCCTGATGACTCCAGGTTCTTCAAGACGCGCTCGTTGATTCTGAATTCCCCGGCGGCGAGCTGCTCGGGACCTTTGATCATTTTTTCGCCGATCGACGCGCCGTACCAGAGCACGAGGAACGAAAGCCCGGTGAGCGTCATGCCGAACGCCATCTTCGTCGGCGTTGACGGCTCCTTACCGCGGCGATCCAGAAATCCCCAGAACCAAACCAGTGGGAAGGTCAGAACCAGGACCCAAAACGCATTGATGGAATTCGAGATCGTGCCGGTGACATTCCACTCCGTATTGTCATCCGCAAAATAGGTCAGCGTCGAGCCGTTCTGGTGAAAGACCATCCAGAAGACAATGACGATCAGGAATATCACGATGAGCGCCATGACGCGTTTCCAGTTCGGGACCGCCAACATGTCGGCGCTGCGCCCGGCGTCCCCACCCGCGCCTTTCGCGTGACCGCCTTCGTCCGGATCGCTGACGCCATGGGGCGGGGCGTCGGTCGCGGTGGCCGCGGTGTCCGCTGCTTGCTGCGCATCTCCGGCGGCGATGCTTTCGATGACAGGCTCGCCGACGTCCCTCTTCTTATCAGCAGCCAGTACCAGGTTTTTGAAGTACCAGAGGATCGAGACCGAAATGAGCATTCCGAAAGCCGCGACCGCAAATGCAGGGTGGAACCCGAACTTTCCGCGAACGATCTCCATCACTATCGGCGCCAGAAACGCGCCGACGTTGATACCCATGTAGAAAATGTTGTAGGCGCGGTCCTTGAGGTGACTGCCTTCAGGATAGAGATTGCCGACCATCGTCGAGACGTTCGGTTTGAAGAAGCCGTTTCCGATAACCAGACATGTCAGCGCCGCGTAGACCGCCCAGAGCGCTGGTATCGACAGCAATCCGTGACCGGCCATGAAAAAGAATCCGCCGATCATGACGGCTTTGCGATAACCGGTGATCTTGTCTGCGATCAAACCGCCGATCAGCGGGCTCGCGTAGACAAACATCAGGTAGTTCGCGTACAGCGCCGTCGCCTGAGCCGCGGTCCATCCAAATCCTTCCGCCGGGTCGCGAAGATAAAGCGTAAAGAGCGCGAGCATCGAGTAGAAGCTGAAGCGCTCCCACATCTCGGTCGCGAACAGCACATACAGCCCTTTCGGGTGACGGCTTACGCCCTCCAGATTTCCGGCGCTCATGGTATTGGCGGCTGCAGCCATAGTTTGGCTCCTTCGTTATTGAGAATCGTTAAAATATTGGGGAGGGGGCGAACTGCTGGCATTCAGCCAGAACCCGGCGGCAGTGTCAAGGCTCGAACAATCTCCCGCTTGACATGTTCCTCCGCCCGGGCGTATAAGCTGGATTGAAAAACGTGGTGAGTTAAGGCGACTTGCGGCCACGTAAAACAAACAGCTAAACAGCTCGGCGAGTTCGCAAAGAACGAACCAAAAACTTCAGACGACTTGAAGGCCCGCGTTGTTTAGCGCGGGGCTTTTTATTTTGGTCAGCTGTCAGCTGTCCTTTGTTGGTTGTTCCAACTGACTACTGACAACTAACCATTGACAAATTTGCGTTATGCCGGATTTCAGACAACTCCTGGACAGTGACGTCAGTCACATCTTCGATGGCGCCATGGGCACGATGCTCTATTCAAAGGGCATCTACATCAACCGGTCGTACGATGAGTTGAACCTGGTCGCTGCCGACCTGGTGCGCGAAGTTCACGCCGAATACATCCGCGCCGGCGCCGAGATCATTGAAACCAACACCTTCGGCGCCAACGTAAACAAGCTGCAGCCTTACGGTCTTGAAGGCAGCTTGCGCGAAATCAACATCAAGGCCGCGCAAATTGCTCGCCAGGCCGCGGGAGATCGCGTCTATGTCGCCGGGGCGGTCGGCCCGCTCGGTCTCCGCATCGAGCCGTACGGCCCAACCTCATTTGATGAAGCAAAAGAAATGTTCACCGCACAGATTTCGGCCCTGCTCGAAGGCGGCGTCGATCTCTTTGTGTTGGAAACATTTTCCGATATTTCAGAGTTGCATCAGGCCATCCGCGCGGTGCGCGATCTGTGCGACCTGCCAATCGTGGCGCAGGTCACGATTCAAATGGACGGGAATACTTTGTTCGGCGCGACCGCCGAAAGTTTCACGACTCAGCTTGAGGAGTGGGGCGTCGACGTAATCGGACTTAACTGCGGCGTTGGTCCGGCGCTGGTGCTGAGTGCGATCGAAAAGATGCGCGCACTTACCAGTCGCCGTCTGTCGGCGCAGCCTAACGCCGGATTGCCACGAGACGTGGGCGGCCGGCAGATCTACATGTGCTCGCCTGAGTACATGGCCGAGTACTCACGACGCATCATTCAGTCGGGCGCGAAATTTATCGGTGGTTGTTGTGGCACCACGCCGGCGCACATCAAGATGATTGCCGACGCTCTGCGCCAGTTTAACCCGCGTACTCATCAAGTTGCGGTTGCCGGCACGGCCAAAGTAAGCGTTCGCGATCTGAAACCGACTGATGTCACCGTCGTGCCCGCGGAAGAAAGATCGAATTGGGCGCGCAAGATTGCCACGGGCGAATTCGTGACCACAGTCGAAGTGTTGCCGCCCAAAGGATGTAATCCATGGAAGACGCTTGACGCAATCAGGTTGTTGAAAGATGCCGGCGTCGATGGCGTCAACATTCCCGACGGCCCGCGCGCGCAGACACGCATGGGCGCCATGGCCACCGCGTTAATGGTGCAACGCGAAGTGGGCATCGAACCGGTGCTGCATTATTGCTGCCGCGATCGAAACCTGCTCGGAATGATGTCCGATCTGTTGGGCGCGGCGGCGCTCGGCCTGCGTAACCTGCTGCTGATTACCGGCGACCCGCCGAAGATGGGACCTTATCCTGACGCCACTGCGGTGTTCGACATCGACGCGATCGGTTTGACCAACATGGTGAACAAGCTGAACCACGGCTTGGACATCGGCGACAATCCGATTGGCGAGCCGACTTCGTTTTCAATCGGTGTCGGTGTTAATCCGGGGGCGGTGAATATGGATGAAGAGCTGCGGCGCTTTGAATGGAAGATCGAAGCGGGCGCCGAATACGCCATCACGCAACCCGTTTTTGATACCCAGCAGCTGCGCCACTTTCTGAAAGCGATCGAAAGCTTCCGCATACCGATCGTGGCTGGAATCTGGCCGCTCGTCTCGTTCCGCAACGCAGAGTTTCTCCACAACGAAGTTCCGGGCGTGCAGGTCACACCAGAAATCATGGAGCGCATGCGCAAGGCTTCAGCAATCAGCAAAGAGGCTGGACGCGATGAAGGCTTGAAGATCGGACGCGAATCGCTCGTCGAAGTGCGCGAGTTCATTCAAGGAGTGCAGGTGTCAGCGCCGTTCGGAAATGTGAAGTACGCGCTGGAAGTTTTCGATGCCCTGCCGGAATTCTCACGAGACAAAGAGTCTGCCGCACCAGTGATTGGTTAAGGCGAAAAAGCGGCGAGAACTCACCGCCCTCTACTTCTCTGCCTCAAGCAGCAACCAGAAATACGGAATGATCTCGGTTGCCAGTCTTCCGGTTCGTCCCATCATGCGATTGCGGTGATCGCCGTTGTATTCTTCGAACACGTGATCTACGCCGGCTTTTGTGAGCGCCGCCGACAACGCCCGCGATGTTGGCGGAATGTGTTTGAACTCGTCTTCGTAACCTGAATCAAATCTGAGCCCGCGCAGCTTCTTCAAATTCGCTGCATACTTCTCAACCATGTTGAGCGGCATATTCTCGCTCCAACGCGTGTAGCCGGGTTCGGCTGGTTGCGGTTTGCCGTCAACCATAGCGAACGGCAGGTCGATGAAAAGCGGGGCTTGATTGGGATTTGGTGAGAACGCCTGGGCCACGATAACGATTCCAAAAGCGTAGAACCCACCCTCCTTCACTTCTGCCGGCGTCGTAGGCTTTTTTGTCAGGAGAAAACTGAAACCCGGATTATCCGGAGCGAGATCCTGTCCCCACCCGAGCACGGCGGGATTGATTCCATAGACGACTGAATAGACCTCCGGATACTTCATGCCGAGCTTGATCGCGCCATAGCCACCCATCGAATGCCCGGCAATTCCGCGACTTGATACACGCGCCAGGGTGCGGTACTTGCCGTCGATGTAGCTCACCAAATCTTTAACGGTGAAATCTTCCCAGTTGCCGGTGACGACTGAGTTTGTGTAGAAGCTGCCGCCCCAATTTGTTTTCTCATCCGGCATGACCACGATCATTTCGCCAAAGCGCTTTTCGGCGATGCCCTGGTTCATGACTCCCTGCACGGTTTGCCATGGGTCATCCTTCTTCCAGGGCTTAGTCCATGCTTCATCGCTGTCCATAATACCGTGCAACAAGTACAGCACTGGATATCTCTTGTTGGGTGACGTGTCGTAGCTCGGTGGGAGATAGATGCTGACGTTTCGATCGGCGGACTCGCTGGTCAGCGTCTTCTCGAGAGATTTTCCGTGGACCTTTTCACGAACCAGCCGCCCTTCCTGTCCAAATACAGAAGGCGCACAGAAAAGAACGGCAAGAACTATTACGGAAAGAATACGGCGAGACCTAAAGCTCGAAAGTAGCTCAGTCTTCATGGCGGGTCTCCTTGCGTAATCCTGTAGTGCAGGTCGGATTGCGTAGATGTACGACAAACTTCAGTTTGTCTCGGGCGCAGCGACAAGCTAAAGCTTGTCTTACATTTCAACTAGCGGAGTAAACGCCGCAGAGTAGACTCCAGTTCCGAATCTTGAAACTTGAATCCATGGTCTTGCAGCTTCTTCGGAACAACTCGCTGGCTGGTCAACAACATTTCATCCGCCATTTCACCGAAAGCCAAACGTGCGGCAAACGCGGGCATGGCCATGACGGTTGGGCGAGATAAAACGTCACCAAGGGTTTTGGTGAATTGCTCGTTCGTAACCGGATTTGGCGAAACGATATTGAGTGGTCCGCGAATCGATTCGTCTTTCAGGGCTAGTTTCATCGCAGACACCACATCATCAATCGAAACCCAGCTTATGTATTGCTTGCCCGAACCAATCTTGCCCCCGAGGCCCATCTTAAAAGGCGTAAGCATCTTTTCCATCATGCCGCCATGAGGCGCGAGCACCGGCCCCAGCCGCATGTTTACTACTCGCACGCCTGCCTGTGACGCCGGCTCGGTTGCCTTCTCCCATTCGCGACAAACACCGGCGAGGAAACCGCCGCCAGATTCACTTTGCTCATTGAGGGTTTCATCGGGCCGGTCACCGTAAATTCCAGTCGCCGAGGCGCAGAGAAAGACTTTCGGCTTGTGGGCAAGTCTGGCAATTGCTTCACTGATCAAATGACTACCGTGCACGCGGCTGTCGTGAATCTTTCGTTTCTTCTCATCCGTCCAACGGCCTTCGGCGACATTCTCGCCGGCCAGGTTGATAATCGCGTCGAACCCTTCCAGCTTGCCCGGCTCAATGGCGTCCTGATTTGGGTGCCACTCGATTTCTCCGGCCTTGGGAGAATCACGCACGAGGCGTGTGATCTCTGCTCCGTCTTCTTCAACCGAAGCAATAAAAGCCGACCCCACAAGTCCACTGGCGCCCGCGATTGCGATTTTCATTTCGTCAGTTTTGTCCTAAGCGTGAATGAAGTAGTCAACGCATCCTAACGCAGCTCGGCGCAAACCCGCTACTGCCTAACGCGAAGTTCGCGATGTAAAACCTTTCCTTTTCGTTGTATTTAGTGGAAAAATCTGTAGAATTCCCGACGACAACTGAAACTGGAAGTCCTTTGTGTATCGCGTTCGAATACTAGCTCTCATTCTTGCCTTCGCCGCCGTGCTCTGTGTGGTGTGGTCCCGACACGCGCAGACTCAGTCGCCTTTGCGCCGCATTACGGTGACCACTGATGAAGGCATCAATATCAATCCCACGATCAGCGGCGACGGTCGCTTCATCGGATTCGAGTCCACGGAAGACGTGGCCCACGCCGGCGGCGCCGAACATTTCCGCGCCATTCGCGCGAACATCTTTGTAGATCCTCCGACATTTTTTCAGATGGGCGCGGCACGCGGCGCCGCGAGTGGCGTCTCGCAGGACGGGTCGCGCGTTGCTTTTGCGGCGAGGGACAACCCGCTCGGATCAAATTCCGACGGCAACTCGGAAATTTTTCTCTTCAACGGATCGAACCTGGTCCAGATCACCAACACTTCGCCCGCCGATGCTTCCAGTCGCGTCATCCACGGCAATTTTCAGCCGTCAATATCGGATGACGGCCGCTTCATCGCCTTCTCTTCAAATCGCAATCTGGTTGGCCAGAACGCCGACGGCAATCTGGAAATCTACGTTTACGATTCCAATGCCGCTGCCTTCTCGCAATTAACCAACACGACCGGCATGATCGGGTCGACCGATGCGAAGATCAGCGGTAACGGAGCGAAGGTCGCTTTCATTCGCGATACCGGAACCACCGCCAGTGGCCGGCGCGACTTGATGATTCAGGATCGCGCATCCGGCCCGGCCACGGTGATCGCGAATCAGGTCCAGGCATTGCTGATGACGTATGGCCGCGCCATCAGCGACGACGGGCTGCGCGTTGTCTATTCCGGTGAGACTGCGGCGAACTCGAGCCAGGTTTTCTATTTCGACGGACGCAGCGGCAATGTGAATCGCCAGGTCACCAGTCTGGGGGTGCGGACGACTGAAGTTCCACTGCAGGCGACGATGAGCGGCGACGGCCTGCGCATCGCATTTGCGACGCGCCGCCCGTTGACCGGTTTTCCGAATACGGACGCGAGTGTCGAGCTTTACACCTACGACATTCCCACCAACACTTTCGCACGCGTTACCAGCGCCTCAGGCGAAGCCGATTGTTTTGAAGGCACCAGTTTGGCTTGTGAAGTTGTCTCGTCATTGAACGATAACGGCTCGGTAGTCGCTTTTAATTTTCCGCGTGCGTTGTCGGGGGCATTTACTTCTGGCTTCGAAAACAAGACGGAAATTTACGCCACAGGCACGGCAGTGCGTCCGCCCTTTGGCTCGATCACAGTTCTTAATCATGCATCGTTCGGCCACGAGCCAAACCCGGTCAAAGGTGTTGCTCCGAACAGCATCGCCGTGGCCCTGGGAAGTGCGCTCGCGAATACCACTTTGCAATCGCAAAGGCTTCCGAACGGCACCTTCCCCACAAACGTGGGAGGCACAACCGTCACAGTCAATGGCCGCACGGCGCAGATATTCTATGTCTCGCCGTCGCAGGTGCAGTTTCTGGTCCCGCCGCAAACGGAAGTCGGAGGACCGGCCGAAGTAGTCGTCACCAACGCCGATGGCTTTGCTTCGCGTGGCAACGTCCAGATTTTCAATGCCGCACCCGGGATTTTCACGAAGAGTGGTGACGGCCTGGGCCAGGGGATGATTCTCAACAGCGACACCCTGGTTGAGGGGCCGTTCGATCCGAGCAGCGGCAATCTTCGCCTGTTGATCTTTACGACTGGCGCTCGCAATGCCCTCGAAACAACCGTCAATATCGGCGGCCGTGTGGTTAACGCGCAATCAGTAATTCCCTCGCCTGACATGCCGGGACTTGATGAGGTGCGCGTCGTAGTGCCCGTGGATCTGCGCGGTGCCGGTACGGTCAATCTATCGATCCAGTCGGACTTTCTTACAAGTAATCCGGTCACGGTCAGCTTTACCGGCGATCCAAGCCGCAATATTCAGATCAATGAAGCGCTGGCCGATCCGCCTGATGGTATCGCCGGAGACGCTAATCATGACGGAGTGCGCGATGGCACCCAGGACGAGTTCGTTGAGCTGGTCAACGCCGCCAGCGGCGAGACCATCGGCATGGGTGGCTGGACCATCAAGACGAGGCCGATTGGCAGCTCGACGGAAACGACTCGGTTCACATTCCCGGCGGGCACGGCGCTACCCGCGGGCGAAGCGATCATTGTTTTTGGCGGCGGCGGTGCCAACTTCAACCCGAGTGACAACATTTTTGGCTGTGCTCAGGTGTTTAAGGCCACTACCAGCGCGGGACTATCGCTGACGAATTCCGGTCTGACGATTCTGGTTAAGGACAACAACAACAATCAGATTGCGACGTTTACTTATGGCGGCGCCACCGGCCTGGAAGGCGACAACAACCAGTCGCTGACGCGTTCGCCGGACGTTACCGGAGCATTCGTACAACATATGGCCGCTGCCGGCGCGAATGGACGAAGATACTCACCGGGATTGAGAGTTGACGGAACACCGTTTGGAAACTGTCCGCCGCGACTGACGACTGTTACCCTTTCGCCACTCTCTCCTCCCGCTATCAACGTGGGCCAGACCCAGCAGTTCACGGCGCAGGCATTCGATCAGTTCGGGCGCGTCATGAAGAACGTCACTATTACGTTCAATTCCGACAGCACGGATCCCCCGAACGTTGTCAGCATCGATTCAGTGTCGATGGATTCCAACACTGGAATTGCAACCGCCAATGTAACCGGCAAGAATCCGGGGACGGCCCACATCTTCGCTACGGCCATCGACGGAAGTGCGAGCGTAAACAGCAGCCAGGCGATATTGGTGGTCAACGGTCCGTCGCTGAGCATTAATGATGTGTCCCACGCCGAGGGGAATGAAGAGCAGTTTGTCTTCACGTTTACTGTCAGCCTCTCAGCGCCCGCGCCCGCGCCGGTCACGTTCGACATCGCGACCGCCGATGGAACCGCGCAGGACGACAACCCGGCCACTGAAGATAACGACTATGTTGCACGAAGCCTGACGAGTCAGACGATTCCCGCGGGCCAGCAGACCTACACCTTCGACGTCACAGTTAACCCGGACGGAGCGATTGAGCCGAACGAAACATTCTTTGTGAACGTCACCAACGTGTTGGGAGCAAGCGTCAGTGACGGGCAAGGCCTCGGCACCATCCTGACTGACGACAGCCCAGTGGTGAACATCGACGACGTGTCCATGAACGAGGGCAACAGCGGCACCACCACCTTTACCTTTACCGTCAGCTCGACGAAGCCGGCGCCGGCGCCCGGAATAACTTTTGATATCGCCACCGCCGACGGCACAGCCCAGGATGACAATCCGGCTAGCGAAGATAACGACTACGTCGCCAGCAGCTTAACCACCCAGACAATTCCCACGGGACTGAACACTTACTCGTTCACTGTAACGGTGAACGGCGATCTGGTGATCGAGCCGAACGAAACATTCTTCGTCAACATTACGAATGTTTCCGCAAATGCAATTCCGGGCGACGTTCAGGGATTAGGGACAATTCAGAACGACGATGCATCGCTGATTGTGATCAGTCAGGTCTATGGCGGTGGCAATAACTCCGGCGCCACTTACAAGAACGATTTCATCGAGCTGTTCAATCGCGGCACCAGTTCAGTGGACGTGGCAGGCTGGTCGGTGCAACAGGCGTCGGCTACCGGCACGAGTTGGGCAAAGACGGATATCTGTCCAATCAGTAGCTGCGTCATCGCTCCCGGGAAATATTTCCTGGTGAAGGAAGGCCCAAGCAGCCCGACGATCGGCGCTGACCTGCCGACGGCGGACGCTACTGGCACGATTAACATCGCCACGGGTTCGGGCAAGATTGCCCTGGTAAATAACTCAACTCTTTTGAGCGGCAGTGGCTGCCCATTTGGCGCTTCAATCGTGGATTTCGTCGGATATGGCAGCACGGCCGACTGCTCTGAAAACAATACTGACGCGCCGGCACATACCAACACCACCGCGGACTTCCGGAAGTCCGGCGGCTGTATCGACTCAAACGACAACGCGGCCGACTTTTTGACCGCAACGCCGAATCCGCGCAACAGCAGCTCACCCGCGAATGATTGCAGCACCGGCTTCCGCCCCGACATCAGCATTAATGACGTAGCGGTAACTGAAGGCAACAGCGGCACGAAGACGGTCGATTTCACGGTTTCGCTGTCGGCTCCGAATGCCACGCAAACTGTCACGGTGAATTTTGCGACCGCGGATGGATCAGCCAATGCCGGCTCGGATTATCAAACTAACAGCGGCACCGTGACCTTTGTGCCCGGCGACACGAGCGAAACTGTCACCATTACGATCAACGGCGACATGAGCCTCGAGTCGAATGAAACATACTTCGTCAATCTTAGTAATCCGATCAATGCTTCGATTCTCGATGGCCAGGGCTTGGGTACGATTCAGGAAGACGACTCACCGCCCACGCTTACCATCGCCGATGTCTCGCTGAACGAAGGCGACGGCAGCACAACCACCTTCACGTTCACCGTTCACCTGTCAGCGCCTGCGCTTACGGGCGGAGTCACCTTTGATATCGCTACGGCTGACGGAACTGCGCAGGATGGCGGTGTAAGCGAAGACACGGATTACGTGGCGCAGGCTCTCACCGGGCAGACTATTCCGGCGGGGAGTCAGGACTTTGTTTTCAACGTCACCGTTAATGGCGACATGAATATCGAGCCCAACGAAACATTCCTGGTGAACGTAACTAATGTGTCGGGAGCCACGGTTGGTGATGGCTCTGCGACCGGCACAATTCAGAACGATGACAGTCCGACCCTTAACATCAACGACGTTTCCATTAGCGAAGGAAACGGCAGCACCACCACCTTTACGTTCACGGTTACTTCGACATTGCCGGCGCCGCCAAGCGGCATAACTTTCGACATCGCCACGTCTGATGGGACGGCCCAGGACGATAACCCGGTGAGCGAAGACAATGACTACGTCGCCCAGAGTCTCACCAGTCAAACCATTCCGGCGACGCAGACGACCTATACCTTCAATGTGACGGTTAACGGTGACCTGCTGGTCGAACCTAACGAGACATTCTTTGTGACGATATCGAATGCAAGTGGTGCGAGTATAGGAGACGGCGTCGGTCAGGGGACGATTCAGAATGACGACACTGCGCTTGTCGTAGTCAGTCAGCTTTACGGCGGCGGTGGAAACTCCGGGGCTACAATCAAGAACGACTTTATTGAAATCTACAATCGCGGCGCCACCACGGTTAATTTGGCGGGCTGGTCAGTCCAGTATTCCTCAGCCGCGGGAACCGGTTCCTGGTCTGTGACTCCCCTTTGTCCGATCGGTCCCTGCTTGTTGCTGCCCGGCCGATACTTCCTCGTGCAGGAAGATCAGGGAGCAGGAGGAACTGTCGATTTGGTTCCGGACGCTGTCGGCACAATCCCGATGACAACCAATGGCGGCAAGGTCGCCGTAGTGAGCAATATCACCGCGCTGAGCGGCGCTTGTCCCGGAGACGATGCGTTGCAACCCTTCAATCCCAACAGTGCTTCGATCATTGATTTGGTTGGCTATGGCAACACCAGCGCGACGGCTAACTTCTGCTATGAAGGCAGCGGCCCGGCGCCGGCGCCCAGCAATACGACGGCGGATTTCCGCAAGGGCGGCGGTTGCGTCGATACACCTGACAACACTGCTGACTTCTTCACTTACAGCCCGGTTCCGCGCAACAGCAGCACTCCGGCGAACGTCTGCACCGGTCAAACGGCCGATATCGTCATCAACGATGTCACCATCACCGAAGGAGACAGCGGCACTCTCTCGGCAAACTTTACCGTCTCGCTTATCTCCGCGAGTGCTTCAACCATCACTGTTGACTACGCCACTGCTAACGGCACTGCGACCGAGCCCGACGATTACACGGCGATTTCCACGACGCCACTGACGTTTGTTCCGAGCGACACAACCGAAACGGTAACTGTTCAGGTTAAGGGCGACACGCTGGACGAGCCCGACGAAAACTTCTTCGTCAATCTTTCGAATGCTACTAACGCAGCGATTCTGGACAATCAGGGTAAAGGGACGATTACCGATAACGATGTGCCGCCGACGCTTACCATAAACGACGTTTCACAGAATGAAGGCCCGAGTGGCACGACGACATTCGCATTCACCGTTCATTTGTCGGCCCCGGCACTAACCGGCGGCGTGACCTTTGATATTGCGACTGCCGACGGCACCGCGCAGGACGGCGGCGTCAGCGAAGACACGGATTACGTAGCCCAGAGCCTCACCGGACAGACCATTCCGGCGGGCAGCCAGGACTTTGTTTTCAATGTTACCGTGAATGGCGATGCGAATATCGAGTCTAACGAAACCTTCTCGGTAATCGTCTCGAACGTGGTGGGAGCGACATTGGGTGACGGCACCGGCATAGGCACAATCCAAAATGACGATAGTCCGACGCTGAGCATCAACGACGTTACGCAGACTGAAGGCGACAGCGGCACCACCACCTTCACCTTCACCGTGACGTCTTCCCTGCCCGCACCGGCCGGCGGAATTACGTTCGATATAGCCACGGCTGATGGAACTGCTCAGGACGACAATCCGGTAAGCGAAGACAACGACTATGTCGCGAAGAGCTTGACCGGTCAGACGATTCCGGCTACGCAGACGACTTATATGTTCACCGTCGACGTCAACGGTGATATGAAGAACGAATCAATCTGCGAGACGTTCTTTGTCAATATCACCAATCCGACCAACGCGACCATACTTGATGGCCAGGGTCAGGGCGGGATTACGGATAATGATGGGTCGAAGCTGATCATTACTCAAGTATACGGAGGCGGGAACAACAGCGGCGCGACTTTCCAGAATGACTTTGTGGAGCTCTTCAACCGGGGCAACACGACCATCAACTTTGCCACAACCAATTACTCGGTTCAGTACGCCTCGGCTGCCGGGGCGTTTAGTGCCGGCAACACCGTAAACTTAACCACGGGTAGTGTGGCGCCGGGCCAGTATTTCCTGATTAAGCTAGCACCGGCGTCTCCGACTATCGGCGCCGCTCTTCCGACCGCTGACGCGACGAACACCTCAATCAACATGTCGGCCACCGACGGGAAGGTAGCCTTGGTCGTGGGAACAACCACGCTTGCCAGCTGCTCAGGGGTTACAGTTTCCGACCTGATTGGTTACGGTAGCGCCAACTGTTCAGAGACAACCGCGACGGCGGTGTTGAGTGCCACGAAGTCTGCGCGCAGAACCGCGAGTTGCACGGACACCGGTAATAACTCGACTGACTTTGCAGTCGTGACTAATCCCACGGCACCGCGCAACAGTTTGAGTACGCTTGCAACGTGCGGTTGCAGTGATAGCTACTCTTCAATGTTTTTCCCGGGGTTGGATTCCTTGAATGGTCTTCTCGCCAGCGCGTTCTTTAGCGGCGAGAGACCCATCTATTAACTCGTAACTCCCGATACCAGACTCGACGCCCCTCGCATAGATCTCTTCGTCCCGCTTCTGAAGATTGGGTAGTTGCCTTAACCCGGTCGCGTTCCTTTGTAATTTGCACAGTTCCTTGCTCGGCCTGATAACGGTCTTTAGTCCCGAAGGATCGGCCTTCCGAAAAAACATGCTTGCGGCGCAAGTTAAAATCATCATTAAGCATTACCCGCTAGACCCAGGGTTTTCGAAACGGTCTGCGATATTCGACGACTGAAGAGCAGAGAGTCCCCCATGATTCAACTGTCTCCCACAACCAGCACCAGCGCCAATTCAATTCCGGATGAGGTGACTCGCCGCTCTGCGGACGAGTTACTGCCGCTGATCGCGGACCTGGGCTTAACGCCGCATGTGTACCCGGTGGGAGTCGAACTTTTTCATCAGGGAGAAGCGGCCCAGGAAATCTTCTTTATCGAGACAGGGCTCGCGAAGCTGGTGTGTTGTGAAGAAGGTGGTCGCGAGCTGATTGCCGATATCAGGTTGGCCGGGACGCTGCTCGGTTTGTCAGGGGTGATCCGAAAGCAGAACCACCACTCAACCGCGATCACCGCCTCGCGCTGCCGCCTTATGCGCGTGTCGGCCAAAAGGTTTATGGAGCTGATGAATGACAATCCACGGCTCGCGATCACCGTCCAACAGATTCTGAGCGATGAAGTCATCAAGCAGGCAGCGCGTATATCTGAGTTTGCTTGTCTGAGCGCGCGACAGCGCCTCGAAAATTTCATCTGGCGTATTATCCAACAAGACTCATCGACCCTGCAGACTGAAACAAAACTGCAGCTGCCTTTAAGACAATGGGAAGTGGCCCAGTTTTTGGCTATTACCCCAGGCTATCTCTGTCGTTTGCTGGCTGAACTGGAGTCGGAAGAATTAATCACTCGCCGCAACGGATGGATTGTAATCGCCACGCACGGCAACCTTTGGCACCGAGCTGATTAATGCAGCATGAAAAGTTTAAGAAGTACGTTGTAGTAGTTGAATGACAAGAGGCGTTCCGGTTTTTAGAATCCGCCTCGCTTGAAACGGACGTGACCAGGAATAACGAGCCGCATGACAAGCAACTCGTCGGGGTAGTGGTCGCTTGGGATCATCCCGACTATCGTAACGGCGCGACTGCTGACCTTCTTGCTTCCGCCGCCGTTCGCTTGGGCGATTTCGGTTCTGGCGTGGGGACCTCGCTGGTTTTTGGATCCCGCCGAAGCCCCGAATGAAGCTTTCGACATGTTAGTTATCGTTGCGTTATTCGCGGCAGCAGTGTTCTTCCTGGTCACGTATCAACTGGATCCGTTTTGACGAGCATCGTGGCGGAACCCTGGCTCTCAGTACCGTTCGAGATCGGGCCCCCGCTTCCCTTCCAACGGAAATTCTAAGACTGGAGGAGCTGCAAATGATTTCTGGAAAATTGATCAACCTCGCGAAACCGTCACTGCTTATCCTGGGTGCGGTGGTTCTGTTTTTTTCGGCGTCCCAAGTTTCCGCCGCGAATTCCCCGAATGCATTAACAAACAAAGCTGAAACAGCCGGCGTCGCAAAAGCTAAGGGGGTAAAACGAAGTCTGAACCGGACACTAACCCGAAAGATGAACGCCAAACTGGCGAAACTTGTCACGGCCTGCGGTTGCACCGCCGCCGCTTTGCAGGACAGCGACGGCTTTGGAAGTTGCCTCAAGGGCTGCTTAGCATCATGGGGAGTCAATCCCGCCAATATCACCGCGTGCGCGGGCGTATGCGTCGTCGCGGGAACAGGCAATCCGGTTGGTATCGGTCTCTGCGCAGCATGTGTCGGTACCACGGAATGGATAGTCGGGGGATGTGCTATGAAATGCGTTTGGGGAGGCATATCCTGGGAACAGGGTTTGGTGAAAAATCAATCACCTCGTCAGCGCTCTCGATCCCGCGGCTCGCGAGTTATCACTTAATCAAACACTTGGAGGTTCGGGGCTTGCGTTCGTGGCATTGGTAAACACTCCCATGTATGCAGGCCCTTCTAAACTGAGGGGGGAGGCTAAGATGATCTTAAGATTACTAGTGATTCTCTCAACACTGCTGATTCCGGTTCAGCTCCTGGCGCAGCCAGGCGTGGTCGCTCCAAAGGACGCTGGTACGGTTGCGACTGAAGAGCTGGAGGCCGTAATCATTGAATCGGCCAATCTCGACAACAAGAATGCTGTTGTGAATGTTAAGGCGAGAGCGGCAATGCTCGTGTCTTTCTCA
>DATENS010000119.1:0-4798 GCA_035274925.1 Pyrinomonadaceae bacterium
GATGACGCCATTGCAGAGTAGTATCGCGCAACAGTTCTGCGACGTGCTTGGTCTCGAAAGCGTCGCTTTGTCTGACAATTTCTTCGCCGATCTCGGCGGCCACTCGATGCTGGCGACACGTCTGGTCGTGAGACTTCGCGAAAGCATTGGTCTGGAACTGCCTTTACGAGTCGTTTTCGACGCCCCTACACCGGCGCTGCTCGCGGCCGCTGTCGAACGGATCTCAGACGACAAGTTTATCGACGCCGAACACGTCGCCGCCTCTGAAACGCGCCGCAACGGCGAGAGCACAGCATCCATTCCAAGACATGACACAGAAAGCGGCGATTACCCGTTGTCGTTTTCCCAGGAACGTTTGTGGTTCCTCGATCAACTGACGCCGGGTAATCCTTTCTACAACATCTCGTCGGCACAACGAATCCCATTCGCCGTCAACCACTCGATTCTCGAGCGCGCCCTTTCCGCATTGGTTCGACGACATGGAGCGCTACGCACCATTTTCCCGTTGGTGGCGGAGGAACCGGTACAGCGGGTGCTGCCTCCAGAGGACGCGCAGTGTGCATTGATCGATCTTGGACCGGTGATTGGTCCGGCACGCGACGCCGAGTTACAACGAATCGCAACCGAAAGCGCGCAAAAGTCGTTTGATCTGGCCAACGGACCGCTTTATCGAGCGACGCTCGTTCGTCTTGGACCATTCGAATCGGCGTTCGTTTTTATCGTGCATCACATTATTGCCGACAATGTTTCGCTGAACGTCATTTTCCGGGAACTCGGTAGTCTTTATTCGGACGAAGCCGCAGGCCGTCGCTCGTCGCTGGCCGATGCACCGCTGCAATACGCTGACTTTTCAGTTTGGCAACGCAATTGGATGAATGCTGAACGCCTGGCTCCGGAGCTCGCGTACTGGCAGCAACAACTAAATAACCTTGGACCATTAAATCTCCCTACCGATCGTCCCAGGCCGCCGGTGCAAACTTATCGCGGCGGATTAGTGCCGCTCACAATTTCGAGTAACACAAGACGCTCGCTTTATGCGATTGCGCGCGAATCTTCCGCGACACCTTTCATGCTGCTGCTCACGGCTTTTTATGTGCTCCTGAATCGATATTCTCAGCAGGACGATCTTGCCGCCGGCGTGCCAATCGCGAACCGCAATCACCAGGAGCTCGAAAACGTCGTCGGGTTCTTCCCCAACACGCTCGTGATGCGTGTGGATCTGCAAGGCAATCCAACCTTCCGGAGCGCGCTGGCTCGCGTGCGCGAAGTCGCGCTCGATGCGTTCAGCCATCAGGATGTACCGTTCGCGGCAGTAGTGGCCTCCATGCGTCTGCCACAAGACCTAAGCCGTAATCCACTCTTTCAAGTGAGCTTTCAGCTTATCAGTCAGGACGAGAAATCCAGCGGCTCGGGTGCGGCGGCTGAGGTGGTATTCGATCGCGGCACCGCGATCTTTGATCTGACGCTGAACCTTTGGGAGGAAGGCGAGGAGATCCGTGGACATTTCGAATACAACAAGGACTTATTCGACGAAGAAACGGTGAATCGAATTAGCAGGCACTTCCAGACACTGCTCGACTCACTAACACATAATCCTGAGCTGCCGGTTGCCTCTCTCGCGATTCTTTCAAGCGAAGAGCGCCGGCAGATGCTGGTCGATTGGAACGATAACAGGGCGGAGGTTCCCCCTGCTTCGTTGCACTCGCTGGTGGAGGCGCAAGTCCGGCTCACTCCGAATGCTGTCGCGCTTCGCAAAGACACAATCACGCTTACGTACGCCGAGCTCGATCGTCATGCATCTTCACACGTGCATCGACTCCAGCAATTCGATCCCAAGCCCCAACGCGCAATTGGAGTGATGCTGCCCCCATCGTTCGAAATGGTGATCGCGATTCTGGGCATTCTGAAATCAGGCAACGCCTACGTGCCGCTCGATCCGGCAACACCCAGGAAACGTTTGCTGAGAATGCTTGACGACGCCGGTGTGCAGTTGTTGATTACCTCGGGCGCACTGGCAGACCTCGTCCCTGAGCGCCACACTTTAGTCATGGATTTAGACGAAAGCATTGCGGATGTTGAGTCAGCACAGTCCTCCGTCAAACCGTCTGACACTGCTTACATAATTTTCACCTCGGGTTCAACAGGCATCCCGAAAGGAGTCATGATTCCGCATCGCGCTGTGGTGAACTATCTGACGTGGTGTCGCGGTGCGTATCCGGTCGACAAGGGGATCGGCGCGCCACTTTGTTCGCCGCTGTCGTCTGATATGTCCGTCACGTCTCTTTTCCTCCCGCTGATATGTGGGCGCAGTGTGGTCCTCCTGGACCAGGACGACGTGGTTGAATCGCTGGATTCGGCGCTGCGCTCTGATCTGCAATTCAGTTTCGTCAAATTGACACCCGCGCACCTGGAGGCACTGCGCAGTCTCTCACTCGGTCGCGAAGTGCCGGCGAATACGGCGGCCTTCATAGTTGGCGGCGAACAGCTATTGTCGGAAACATTAGCCCTGTGGCGAGACGAAGCTCCGGAACTGCAGATCTTCAATGAGTATGGTCCAACTGAAACGACCGTTGGTTGTGTAGTTCACCCGACCCGCGCCGGCGACCTGGCACATGGGCCAGTGCCGATCGGGCGTCCCATCGCAAACACTCGCCTGTACGTTCTGGATCGCCATAAACAGCCGGTGCCGATCGGCGTACCTGGCGAGCTTTACATCGGTGGCGCTGGTGTCGCGCTTGGATATGCGGGCGCGCCTGAACTAACAGCAGAACGTTTCCTGCCCGATCCGTTTGCACCTGGCAACGGCCTTATCTATCGCACTGGCGATTCGGTGCGATACCGTGCGGATGGAACGCTCGAATTCCTGGGCAGGGTCGACGCGCAGGTGAAAATCCGTGGATTTCGTATTGAACCAGGCGACATTGAAACTGCGATTCGCCGTCATTCGGCTGTCGAAGATGTTGTCGTAACCGTCCGCGATCTCGGAACCGCCGATAAGCGGTTGATTGCTTACGTCGTCGCAAAGACGATCGAGAGTGAGCCAGGCATTATTATTCAGGAACTGCGTGATTCATTGCGCCAGGAGTTGCCTGTTTACATGTTGCCCTCGGCGTTGCTTCTGGTCGACGCGATCCCACTTACAACTGCCGGCAAGATTGACTTGAGAGCACTCGAGCGCAACTCGTCCGCGGAACACGCCCGCATAAAACCGAAGATCTCTCCCGCAACGACACTCGAACGACTGATCGCGCACGTCGTCGAAAATGTGTTTGGGGTGGAATCGCTTTCAGCGAATGACGATTTCTTTGCAGACCTCGGCGGTCATTCGCTCTTAGTAACCAGGGTCGTCGCGCGTTTGCGGGATTACCTGGGTTTTCAGCTTCCGCTGCGCTGGGTGTTTCAAGCGCCAACCGTTAAAGACCTGGCCCAGAGTATTGCGTCTCACGACGCACAGGAAGCTGAAGTTGCCGAGCGAAACGCAGGCATCGTCCTGGCTGTCCTGGAAATGTCTGACGAACAGGTCAGGACCGAACTGTCCGCAACAGGAGACTAGCGATGCGTGTAACAATGAATATTTTTTCCGGACGACCGAATCCGACCTGGTCATTGCCGTCCGGAAAAACGAGAGAGCTTGTCGATCGTTTAACTGCCACGACTCCTGTGTTGACTCCGGACGAACCGCCTGCATTGGGATTCCGCGGTTTCACGCTTAACGCTGATCTGGAAGATTTTGTTAGAACACCGAATGCGCCGGCACATGTAGTCTTACCTTCGCCGGAGGTGCTGGAACCGGCGCCAACGAAAGCGAGAATCGTTGCGGGCGCGCCGGCAGCAGCCTCGAAGGAACGTGATGCCGCGCAAGATGTTTCGCAATGGCTTTTGTCCACCGCTCCTGGTCCCATCGCTCAAGAGATACAGGAAGCCGCGGAGAATGCCCAACAATCAGGGGCCGCTGCATTCGCCGCAAGGGCTGGGGCCAAAGCTGAAAAACCAGCCGTGGCCGCCGCGAAAGAGCCGGTCGAGCCCGCACTCGCAACTGCCACTTGCGAGCCATTCCTGACGCCGATTGCCGACCTCTTCTGGAACACTCCTCTCACCCGTTTCAGAAACAACTGTTACAACTACGCGTCAAATTTCGCTTCGAACACAATGGCCCAACCCGGCCGCCATTCAGGCCGGATGTACACCGCGTTTGAATGTGGAAACGTATCGCGCGCGGCGAACTTCGACGGATACGTTGCCGATTGCGATGGATCTGTTCGTGTAGTCGCACTCGCCATCTGGCCCGGTTTCGACTTTCACTGGTGGCGGCTGCATCCGGGTGGTTTTTGGGCACACAAGATCGGCACGTCAATGGTCATGCGATGCGACAACCAGGGACGTATTTTGGGCAATGGTCTAACGCCGGCCAATTGCGATCGTGGTCCATACACAGTTTTCTGTGGCTTTTTCTTTGGGCCGTTAGGTATCCATGTCTTGTGAGAGTGTTACCGGATGTTCTACGTGGAGTTAGATGTATTTAGTGGCCGCCCGAACCCGCGCTGGTCCCTGACCTCTGAGGAAGCGGAGGATCTGCTGGCAAGGATCAGCCGCCTGGTGTCCTACAGCGGCAGACGAGAGTTGCCACCGGCGCTCGGATATCGAGGCTTCAATGTGTATAGCGCGACCACAGGAGCGCCGCGACCGTGGCTGCATGTCGGTCGGGGTGTTGTGAAGATAGCCGAGCCGAATCAAATCCGGGACTGCTCTGACACAGAAGGTATTGAGGAATTGTTGCGCCAGCAGGCCAGCGCGCATG
>DATENS010000120.1:0-2555 GCA_035274925.1 Pyrinomonadaceae bacterium
TGAAGCACCCGTTGAACAGAAACGTAGTAATGCATTGGTTAAAGTTTCCTATTAATCCAGAAGGTATTCGATGGGTTATCTCTAAATATGGTTTGTCCCGGCTGAAAAACTTTTGCGGCGTTCCGCGGTAAGAAAGTAATAGCTTTGGGGCTTAAAAAAGTAAAGCGAAGTCTTCAATGGGCGGTGGTGGAGGTGGCCTCTCCAGGCAATAACATACTTGACTCATCAGGTTCGCAACCCGAAAGATTGCCAGAGAGTAGCCGGGGGTCGTAGCGAAGCGTAGATCCCCGGAAACTTCCGGGCAAAAATTCGGCACCCGGAAAGGGTGCTAGACGGTTCTGTGACCCTTTCAGGGTCAAGATCTAAACACTCGATCCCGGGGGTATCGCGCTGCGCGCTCAACCCCCGGCTACTTTCTTTCAGCCCTTCGGGCTGACCGAAATCTATAATCCGCGTTTGAGAAGAATCGTTATTGCTCTCCCAAAGGGATAGGGAGCGCAATAAAAGAGGGGCGAGGTTGCGAAACCGCTAACCTCGCCCCTGCGTCGTATTTGGAGTGCGAGCGACTCGTCGCCGCTTTTTTATCGAGAGCTAAGCTCTCGAGGAAAGCGCTGACAAGTCAGCGCACTCGAAAAGGGAATCTCACGGCCCGAAACGCTGCTTGTACTCAGCCGCATTAATAAACGCGTTCGCCAAATCGCCGAGGTTGATTTCGCCTCGATCCAGGCGTTCGAGATAGTTGAAATACGCGCCGTCCGGGTTCCTGGTGAAAAAGCCGTAGTAACACGAAACCACCTGCGCTTCGTGCAGGTACTTCGCTGAAACTTCCGGTCGTTCTGATACTTCGCGGAAAACGACCGCGCGGGTCTTAGTACTACCATCCAACGCAGTCACCCAGGCGTCTCTAACACCGCCGGGCAGGGTAATGCCTGCAACCTGAATCAATTTGTCCACATACTGTGCGTTGCTTAACGAGTCATAGATACTGCCAAACTCCGGACGCGACATGATGTCGGTGACGACTTCCTGCTTGTTCAGCTCCAAATCATTGTCCGTCAGGAACCCGCTGACGAAAGCCAGATCGCCGACATCGTTATAAGTGAGAATGCGACCGAGGGCCGTCCGATAAAGTCGAATTACAAAGAACTCGCGGTCAAAGAATTCGGCAGAGCGCAGGAAGCCGTCGCCACCCACGGTTACGCGATCACAAGGTGGCGGTGGTTCTCCCGGCTGGCCGCAGAAGTCGATGCGGTGCACCCATCCGTTAAAGCCTCCAGCGTCGGGTTCGCGTGACAGCAAATCGACATACAGCATGCGGACAAAGAACCCCGTGTTGTCGATCGGATTGGCGCCGCCCTCACCGGGGTCGTCGTTAATGGTGACCGTCGTAATGTTTGGCGATCCCAAAACGGCGCCGGTCGGACTGCTCAAGCTGACGGTCAAATTCTCGGGACCTTCGACCCAAACGTCGTTAACCAGACTGAGCACAATTGTCTTGGTGGTCTCGCCGGCTGCAAACCGCAACCGCCCGACGGCGATGTGGTAGTCGCACTTCCGTGAAGCCGCGCCGGTAATTTGTCCGGATGTGTTCGGATTACAAATGAAATTCACATCGGTCAAATCGCTGGTCGCGTATCTGACGGTGGCCGGAGTTGTTGTATTCCCGCTCCTGGTGACGGTTATCGATAATGCGGTAAGGCTCTCGACGACGTTGTAGCTGGAAACGCTGAAAGAAATGATGCCGCCCACGCCCTGTCCGCCGGCAAGCGAGCCGGTCGAGGTGTTGAAATTCGTATCACCACTGTAGTCAGCAGTAATCGGATGGTTTCCGATCGACAAGGCTGAAGTCGAAATTGTGGCGACTCCAGCAGTCAGAGCTACGGGCGAGCCCAGGTTCAATGCGTCAGCCTTGAACTGGACGGTGCCGGTGGGTGTACCGGCGGCCGACGTAACCGTGGCCGTGAAAGTCACGCTCTGACCCGGCGCTGAAGGATTTACGGAAGCGGTCACTACGATGGCAGTGGCGGCTTTCAAAATCGTGAACGACCGGTCGACTGAGGTTGCCGCGTTGTAATTGTCATCGCCCGCCTGGGAAGCGGTCACGGTGCAACTGCCTGCGCCCGTGAGTGTAATCGTGCTGCCGTTTGTGCCGCTCGATGTGCAGTTGCCGGACGCAGAGAAGGTCACTGGGCTGGTCGACGCGCCTCCCGTCGCACTCACGGTAAAAGGCGCATCACCAAAAGTCTTGTTGGAAAGCGAGCCGAACGTGATTGTTTGGCTTGCTTTCCCGATCGTGAATGACTGGGGAACACTCGTCGCCGCGTTGTAGTTGGTATCGCCGGCTTGGGACGCAGTGATGGTGCAACTGCCAGCGCCGGTGAGATGAACTGTATTGGCGTTGGCCATGGTGCACTGGCCGCTCGTTGCGGCAAAACTTACCGGCAAGCCCGAAGTGGCAGTCGCGCTCACCACGAAGTCTGCATCGCCAAAAGTCTTAGCTCCCAACGCTCCGAAGTTAATCGTCTGGTTTGCTTTCCCTATGGTGAAGGACTGAG
>DATENS010000121.1:0-5539 GCA_035274925.1 Pyrinomonadaceae bacterium
CCAACTGGAAAATCGCGAAACGGTCGCCTTTCTTGGTGGTGCGCAGCTGCAGGTCCTTGACCATGCCCGCGACCCGGGCGCGGCCGCCGGATTCGATCGCGGCAAGTTCTATCGACGAAGCGGCGCCGAGTTTTGAAATGACTTCATTGTGCGCGTCCAGTGGATGGCCGGTGATGTAAAAGCCTAAAGCCTTCTTCTCGGCGGTCAGCATCTCCACCAGAGACCACGGTTTCAAATCCGGACGGACTCGCGTAGACGTACGAGGCGGCGCCGGCGCCGATCCAAACAAATCATCCTGTCCGAGCGCTCTCGATTTCTTTGCGCGCGCCGAGCTGGCCATGACGCCGTCGATGTCTGAACATAACGATGCGCGCCACAGACTGATTGCAGCGGAATCCTCCACCAGCGAATCGAAAGCGCCGCTGCAGATTAAACCTTCGAGCACGCGTTTGTTGATCGAGCCTTCCTCAACCCGCTCGGCAAAGTCGGCGAGCGACTCAAACGGACCGGCCTGGCGCGCTTTGATTATTGCGTTAACGCTGGAAAACCCAATCCCTTTAATGGCGGCTAGCCCGTAGCGAATCGCACCTTTCAACGGCGTGAAGCCGATCTCGCTCTCGTTTACATCCGGCGGCAATAACTCAATTCCCTGCCCGCGCATTTCTTTCGTGTAGCGAAAGACCTTCGCCGTGTCTTCGATTTCATTTGAAAGCACGGCGGCATAGAAATGTTCCGGGTAGTGCGCCTTGAGATAGGCAGTCTGGAAAGCGAGATAGGCATAGGCCACGCTGTGCGCTTTCGGAAAGCCGTAATCTGCGAACTGCCGCATCAGCGAGAAGATCTGCTGCGCCTTGTCCCGGTTGATGCCTCGGGCCACGGCGCCGAGAATGAACTTCTGCTCCTGCTGCGCCATCTCTTCGCGGTTCTTCTTGCCCATGGCTTTCCGGAGACTGTCGGCCTCAGCCATCGTGTAGCCGGCAAGTTTCTGCGAAAGCAGCATCGCCTGTTCCTGATAGACGATCACGCCCTGGGTCGTGTCCAGAATCTCTTTCATCTCAGGAATGATGTAGCGCACGCTCTTCTTGCCATGGTGTCTCTGGATGAAGTCATCGACCATTCCACCGTCAATCGGACCCGGTCGATAAAGAGCGTTAAGGGCGGAAAGGTCCTCGATGTTCTTAGGCTTAAGCTTGCGGCAGAGATCCTGCATTCCCGAAGATTCAAACTGGAAAATCGCATCCGTGCGACCTTCGGAAAACAGTTGCATAGTCAGAGGATCGTTAAGCGAAACCTTTTCCCACTCAACATCTACGCTAAGCGACTGCTTTATGCTCTTTAAGCAGTCGCTTATGATGGTTAAGGTGTTAAGCGCTAAGAAGTCCATCTTAAGGACGCCCACCTTCTCCAGATCGGTCATTTCGTACTGGGTAGTGACTTCGTCCTTGGCCGAGACTGCGATGGGAATCAGTTCTTCGAGGGGCTCAGGCGTGATCACAACCCCGGCCGCGTGGACTGAGACGTGTCGGGCACAGCCTTCCAGACGCCGCGCGAGGTCGATGAGGTCGCTTACCTGCGGGCTCGATTCCATTGCGCCACGAAGTTCCGGGACCTGCTCAATTGCCTGCGTAATGCTTACGTTGCGGCCCCGCACGGGTGGCGGAATCATCTTGGAAATGCGGTCTACTTCCGCGTAGGGCATGTCCAAGGCCCGGCCGACGTCCTTGATTGCAGCGCGCGAGGCCAAGGTCCCAAACGTCACAATCTGGCAAACCGAGTCCCGGCCGTACAGCTCGGCCACATGGTTAATTACCTTGCTCCGCCCGCGCACGCAGAAGTCGATATCGATGTCCGGCATCGAGACTCGTTCCGGATTGAGGAACCGCTCGAAAAAGAGATGGTATCTGAGAGGATCGACGTCAGTAATCCCCAGGCAGTAGGCGACGAGTGAGCCCGCCGATGATCCCCGGCCCGGCCCCACCGGAATGCCGTTCTCTTTCGCGTAGCGCACAAAGTCCCAGACGATCAGGAAGTAGCCGGCATAGCCCATACGCTTGATGACTTCCATCTCGTGCCAAAGCCGCTTCTCATAGTCCTCCATGGGACGAGTTAAGCTGCCCTCGGCCATCTCACGGTCCCAGACCTGGGCCTTGCGCGTCTGATAACCATCCCGCACTACCTTCTCGAAGTAATCATTTGCGGTGCGGCCGTTCTCTGATTCCGGGATCGGATAGTTCGGCAGGTAGTTAATTCCCTTCGGCAGCTCCATGTCGCACATCTCGGCAATCTCGAGAGTTCGCTGGAGCGCGTCGGGGAGCTCATCGCCAAAAATCCGCCACATCTCGTCTGCCGAGCGCACGTAAAAGTTGGGCGTGCGATAGCGAAGCCGGTTCTCGTCATGCACACTCTTAGCCGAGCCAATGCACAGCAGCACATCGTGCGCGCGCGCATCATCCGGCATCAGGTAGTGAGCGTCGTTGGTGGCAACGAGGGGAATTCCGGTTTTCTTTGACAATTCGACCAGTGGCTTGCGAATGCGGGCCTGCGGCTCGAGTCCGTGCTCCTGGATTTCGAGGAAATAGTTCCCTTTCCCGAGAATGTCCTGAAATTCAAGCGAGGCGGCGGCCGCTTCGTCAAAACAATCTTTGGCCAAGAGTGCGGAAGGCACACCCGACATGCATGAGGAGAGCCCAATCAAACCTTTGCTGTGTTCCGCAAGCAGTTCCTTGTCGATGCGTGGTTTGCAATAGAAGCCCTCGGTAAATGCTTTCGAAGTCAGGCGCGACAAGTTGCGATAGCCCTCGAAATTTTTGGCGAGCAGGATCAGATGGTGGTTTCTTTTTTCTCCCGGTGCGGCGGCGCGCTCTCCCCGATCCTTTCGACTTCCCTTGGCGAGATATGTTTCGCAGCCGAGGATGGGCTTTATTCCGCGGCTCTTCATCGTGTTGTAGAACGTGATGGCGCCATACATGTTGCCATGATCGGTCATGGCGCACGCATTCATCCCCAGCGTTTCGAGCCGTTCCGAGAGTGGTTTGATTTGGATTGCGCCGTCGAGGAGACTGTAATCAGTGTGAAGATGTAAATGGACGAACTTCTTTTCCTGCATGATGGCTTGAGATTCGGAGCGCCGGGGAAACCTTGTCGTACGAAGCAGACACTATATCACGTGCAGTCTTTCGATCAACTGAACAAGATGTTGGTGGAGTATTTATGTTTGGCTTCGCAGACTAGCGTCGGAACCGCAACCAGACGACGGTCGGGATGATGACAAGAACAATGACTACAACATACCCTGCGGCGAACGAGTCGGCCGTCTCGGGACTGAATCCGATTACGTTCAAACCCATCCATTCAACTATTGTGCGTCCGCCTGAGATGAGAATAAAAGCAGCGAGGATCCATGCCAGTTTGAAGAACATTTTGTTGGGACTCCTTTGGGTGGGATGACAGCGCCGCGAAGGCTCTGAGCAGTATCAATAGGTTCGAAGAGGTGTGAGTTAGACCGGCTCAGCGCCGGCTGCGCAATCCTAGAGATAACAAATTAGCGGTGCGCCTATCAACATATTTCTTCGGTTGAGCCGTCAGCCGGGGTTCCCGCTGTCCGCGCAGCGGTGGACACATGGAATAACAAAGATGTCGAACGCATGCGCCGGCTCCACGCCGACGATGTCTTATCCAGCTGTATGCCGTCGGCGAAGAGTTCATCACGATCGAGAAGCTTCTGAGGGAAATTCGTCGGGAGAATTTCTGGAAGCTCAAAAGTGATGCCAGCTTGACGCGCTCTGCTTCCTTGGAAGGTCCGCTTACATAACCGATAATGACGATGAGGAGAAGACCAACATGAAGATACCAGCGATTTGTTGCCTTGTTTTCGCCACTTGCCTTAGCGGCAATGCTCAAAGCCAGTCGAATACTACACAAACTCAAACGGAGCAAATCGCTGAAGCCCGCCGGCGGGTAATCGGACCGCCGGGTATTACCCGCCTTGATTCAGCCGCAGTTAATGTCCTGATGCTGGGCTCTAAAACCTTGCCGCTGGTTGAAGCACGTCTTAATGGTAAAGGCCCTTACAGACTGCTCGTTGATAGCGCTCGACGAGTTAAAGCTGCCGGTTCTCAGGCCGGGAGAGTCGAGCAAACTGGTCTCTCTTATGAGCATTCAAATCGGCAACGCTCATTTCCAGGATGTGGTCGTTGGAGCCAGAGCCTGGGATGAGAACATTGATGGTGTCATCGGATTCAACCTGTTTTCAGATTGTCTTCTCACGATGGATTACCCGCGACAACGAATAATTTTGCGGAAGGGGGCTTTGCCGCCAGCGAACGGAAAAGATATTTTCACTTATGGTTTGGACAACCGCAGCCCCACGCTGGAAATAGCGATCGGAAACGAGCGGGTAAATCTCCTGGTTGATACCGGCGCGGCGCAGGGGGTAGTTATACCGGACACAGTTGCGTCGAAACTTCAATTTGCCGGGGGGCTCGTTGCCGGCCCTAATTTATCAACATTTGATACACCAAAAAGTCGCGCCCTGCTAGGTCGTTTGTCGGGAGATATTACCATCGGTATTCATATAATATCTGAGCCGACCATCCACGTATGGAACGATGTTCCGGTTATCGGCAGCGGTCTCTTACAGGATTTTATTCTGACCTTCGACCAAAAGAATCGCACTTTGAAAATGAGTCTGTGAAAGGCAGGCATTATCAGAAGTGTGCTGCAACTCGTTGGAACGGAGAGGCGGGAAGCGACTTTCGCATCATCACTGGTTCGGCGAAGCTGCTCGGTAACGCCGTGGCCCGGTCAACTCTGAGCGTTATACGGCCCTGAGGACATGCAATGAAGCTCTTGGGTCTCTTTGTCGCTCTATCAATCATTTGCATTGGACTGTTGGCGCTGATTGCGCCGGATCGCTTCATGGCTGTCGCTGCATACACGGTCACACCCAAAGGCCTTTACGTAATCGCAGCGCTTCGAGTCATCTTTGGGGTAGTGCTCTTAACTGCAGCCTCCGCTTCACGTCTGCCGAAAACGATGCGGATCATCGGTGTCATCGCTCTCATAGCCGGGCTGACGACGCCATTGATGGGCGCTGACCAGGCGCGCGCAATTCTCAATTGGTCATCGGCTCGTGGGACAGCTGTAATTCGTGTTTGGAGTGCGATTGCTTTGCTGGCTGCCACTCTCATTACATACGCTTTTGTCGGGCACCGTCGCGCCGCATAACAACTCGTCGCACCGGAGCGGCGGAGAGCGCGGGCTCATTGCTGATTTTCAATTGACGATTGTCGATTTGATTCGCGCCGCCCGGTAAACGTGCACGTTCGATCGCTTCTACTACGATGAGAAAACCGATCCACCTTCTGGTTGTCGTGCTTCTGTTGGCCGTTCCTTGTTTCACACAGCAAAGAGTAGTTCGTCAGATTCCTGTAAGCGAACACGCCTACTATCGAAAGAACGCATCCCGAGCTTTACGCCAACTGGTCGCTCAAGATGGGCGGGTCCGACGAAACCATTTTTACGTCGGCAGGGTCGGGGT
>DATENS010000122.1:0-2435 GCA_035274925.1 Pyrinomonadaceae bacterium
GGCACCGGAAAGAACCATCCGAAGGTGACCTGGGTTGACGATCCCCGGACTGCTCAACCGGCGGCCGCCACGGACAGCAAGTCAGGCGACAAGGAAGTTTACGTGTGGCTTTCCGGTGACGTGCTGGTGGCTTCGCCCCAGCTCGATCAATTACAGCGGATTGCCAACGGTCCGCAGTCAACATTCACTTCGGCGGCGTTTCACAATCGCATCGCAGAGGTTTACCGCGAAGGCGCCGGGCTGATAGTCGCTGCGGATCTGGAAAAGATCATTGCGAATACCAAGACCGTGCGTACCTCCGGAAAGGACGCGGCGAAACACGAAGAGGCGCTGAATCAACTCGGCGTGCTCAACATGAAGTCGTTCGTGCTCGATCAGAAAGAGACGAATGGTAAGACGCACACGCGCGCCGTCCTTTCTTACGCGCAGACCGATCATGGAATCACTTCGTGGCTGGCCCAGCCGGGCCCGATGGGTTCGCTCGAATATATCTCGCCTGATGCGAATCTTGTGGCCGGTTTTGCGGTCAAGAATCCTACGGCGGTGGTCGACGACCTGCTCGGCGTGATCAGCTCAGTTTCTCCTGATCTGAACAAGCACCTCGATGAGCTGCAAAAGAACCACGGATTGAATCTGCGCAACGACGTCGCGGGGCCGCTCGGCGGCGAGTATGCCTTCGCCATCGATGGACCCATTCTGCCGATGCCGTCCTGGAAACTCGTGATTCAGGTTAACGATCCCGTCCACCTGCAACAGACTTTTGAACGCCTGGTAACGGAAGTTAATGCCCAGGCCGCGAAAGAAGGGAAGCAGGGACTGGAATGGGATCGTGCCGATGAAGGCGGCCGCACGTTCTATACGTTGCGTTCGAAGGACTTCGGCTTTGAAGTGAACTATGTGTTCGCCAACGGCTACCTGATCGCCAGCCCGACGCGCGCACTAATCCAAAGGGCGCTCACTTATCACGACTCAGGTACGACGCTGTTGCATTCGCCGAAATTTACGGCCGGCTTGCCTGCCGACGGCAACGTGAACTTCTCAGCGTTCGTCTATCACAACCTGGCGCCGTTGGTGCAGCCTTTCGCGAACCGTCTGGCCAATTCGAAAATGCCATCCGGACCGCAGAAAGCAATCACGGCCATGGCGGCAGCCACCGAACCGACGCTGGCTTATGCCTATGCCTACGGCGACCACATTGAGTTTGCGGCTAATACTGAAGGCGGCCCATTCGGACTGAGCCCGGCCACTCTGCTGGGAATGCCGAACGCCTTTGAATTGCACAGCGTCCTCGAGCACGGGATGCGATCGAAGTAATTTTCCAAGTCCGCGAAAGGTGCTCAAAAACTTAGTGGACCGAGTGAGAAGCCACGCCGTCACAGGCGGGGCTTCTCACTTGCCGTTTATCATCCAAGCCCAGGCACAGAAAAATGCGAACCTTAACCAGCTTTAGGACACGCCGCGACAACCAGAGCCTGATAAGCGCGATAACGCTGATCGCTCTCGGGCTTTCGATTTTACTCCTCGATAGTTGGTCGAACCTTTTCGTCAGGATGTTCGTAGGTTTATTCTGGGGTTCGTTCCTATTAATCTTGAACGGGCCCGGCTTAATCCGCAGCGTGCGGGTGCTTCCAGGAACGAATGCCAAACAACGCAGAATCGAACACGGCCTCGCAACCTACCAACGGCGGACCTCCAGTTATTGATTTGGAAGGGTTGTCGGTGACTTTCGGCGGCCGTCCGATTCTCCGCGATCTGAACGGCGAGCTGCGCGGACGGTCGATTGGACTCTTAGGTCCAAACGGGGCCGGCAAAACTACGCTCATTCACACCCTGCTCGGTTTTCATCCTCCATCTTCAGGAACGGCGCACATCTTTGGCGGTGACATCCGCGCCGATGCCAATCAAATCAAATCTCTGATCGGCTACATGCCTGAGCGCGATTCGTTCATCGCGAAAATGTCCTGCATACATTTTGTGCGATTCATGGCTGAGCTTTCGGGCCTGCCTCCGGCCGCGGCGCTTGAGCGCGCGCACGAAGCACTCTTTTTTGTCGGCCTGGGTGAAGCGCGCTACCGGAACCTGGACACGTTTTCACTCGGCATGAAGCAGTTGGCAAAGTTGGCCCAGGCGATCGTGCACGGGCCCAAGCTGATCTTTCTCGACGAACCGACCAACGGCCTCGACCCGCCCGCGCGCCAGCGAATGATCAAAATGATTCGCGAGATTCGTGACAGCGGGCAGGCCCACATCGTCCTCTCGTCGCATCTGTTACGCGACGTCGAAGAATGCTGTGAAGAAATCTTGATTCTGAAAGACGGGCGTCTGGTCGTTTATTGCAATTTGGAAGAAGAGCGGCGCGCCAACAAGAAGTTTCTCATGCTCGAGACGCGCGGCGATTTGAAAGACTTTGTGGCCGCGGTCAGCGGCATCGGCTG
>DATENS010000123.1:0-3521 GCA_035274925.1 Pyrinomonadaceae bacterium
CTTTCCCCCATCGGGAATGCGCGCAACTTCGTAGATCGTGCGGTCGTAGCGCGTCTTCACTTCGTCGGGATACTCGACCACCTCGTAGATGAAATCGCCGAGGTGCAAAACGAAATCGAGCTGCTCGGCGGCGGGTGCGCGTTCATCTTCATAAATCATCCGGCGATAGCCGTTGAGCTTGCCCTCATTGACGTCCTGACAGCTCACGAATGCGAAGTTCACCGTGCGGGGATCGTTTGGCAACGGCGCGGTGATCGTGCGGCCGACCCGGCTACCGTTGCCGTCGGTGTCGGTAAACCGATACCAGTAAGTGCGCGCCGGCTTGAGTCCGCCAATCAATACGCGCGCGGTCCAGTCGGCGGCGCTTGAGACCGGTGCTTGGGCGTGCGCAACGACGCGGCGGAATGCTTCATCCTCGGCTACCTCGACGGTGAGAAGGTGGCGCGTACCGTCGGTGAACGGACGCCTCGTCCAAAGGATCACGCTCTGCGGGTCGGGATCGCCCGAGGCGACGCCTTGCGGATAGAGGTCACGCCGCTCATGCCAGTTGACACGCGAACCTCGTGCTGGTCCGACCCATGCGAGCGAAGCACCGATTGCTGTTGCAGTTTTGAGAAAGGATCGGCGGCTAATCTTCATGGTCTCACTCCGTTCGGGTTGTAGTTGGCGTCACTCAGGATTGGGACGCAAGCGACTGCTAAGAAAGTAACTCTAGACGCCCGTATCGAGCGCCGCGGATTGGACCACGCGCGTTCTAGTGGGCGGACTAAAGCCGGCGCGCACTTACTGGTATCGATTTACCGACGCCGACGGAAACGGCAGCCGGGTCGGCCGCACGATCACTGCGCCCTTGCCAAACGATCCGCGCACCGTGAACTTCGCATTCGTGAGCTGCCAGGATGTCAATGAAGGCAAGCTCAACGCCTATCGCCGGATGATTTACGAAGATGAGCGCGCTTCCGCCGCGCAACAGCTCGACTTCATTCTGCATCTGGGCGATTTCATCTACGAGGTCGTCGAGTATCCGGATGAAGTGAAGACCCGCTACGACCGTACGATCTATGAAGTTGCGCGCATACCGGATGGCCTCAAGGTCGGCAACTTCCACATACCGCTGACCCTCGATGGCTACCGGGTCATCTATAAAGGTTATCTCTCCGATCCGGACTTACAGGATGCGCGCGCGCGCTGGCCCTTCGTCGCGATCTGGGACAACCATGAATTCTCGTGGCAGGGTTGGCAGAGCATTCAGAAGGCCGGCAAGGCGCGGCCCGGCCAGAGCATCAAGGTCGCCGCCAACCAGGCATGGTGGGAATATTTGCCATCGCGTTGCAAGAAGGTCAGCGGACCCTCGCTCGAAAGCTTCGATCCGCCGGCGGTGACGAATGTCGCAATCGAAAAGTGGGACGAGAACGGCCTTGGCGATGAGCCAAACAACTTGACGGCGATCAACAGCCTCAAGGCCTACCGGGCGCTGCGGTACGGCCGCAACCTCGATCTGATCATTACCGACCAGCATAGCTATCGGAGCGCGGATCCCTTCAGCGATCCGTCTCTGGGAAAACTCGGCGGTGACGAGTTCATCGGAATGTTTCCTGAGTCTGAGATGCGGGTCCTCGACGGCGGCCGCAGCTTCAACGGCGGCAATCCCCCTCCCGAAATCCGCTTCAATGATGCGCATGTCGCCAACCCGCAACGGAACGCGCCACCGCAAACGATCCTCGGGGCGGAACAGAAGGCATGGTTCATGGACCAGCTTCGCAAGTCGACGGCGACGTGGAAAATCTGGGCCAACTCGCAGGGCGCGCTCGATTCGCGCGCCGACCCGCAGAACCTGCCCGCGGGTCTCACCAAGGAGTCGTGGCCGCCTGACGCCTACGCCGTGGTGGGCGGGGGTGATTACGGCACCGCGTACGCAGAGCGCGCGGAGATCTACCACCTCGTTCGCGACGCGAAGATTACAGGGTTCGGCATCGTCTCGGGCGACCGCCACACCTTCTGGGCCGGATATGCGACTGCGGAACTTCCACCCGGCAAGTTCGACCCGGTCGGTTTGAGTTTCGTTGGCGCGTCACTCACCAGTCCCGGCACCATGGAGGCCTATGAGCATAATCTTCCGAAGGATGCTCCGCTGCGACCGCTGTTTCTTGCCGATCGGCCGGACGGCGCAAAGCCCGATTGGACGTACAACATGCTGCTGAAGCACGGCGTCCGCTCGTGCCTTGAATATGCAAAGAGCTTCGATCTGAAACGCGCACGATCGCTGTCCAACCCGAATCTCGCTCCACACCTCGAGTTCGTAGATCTTGGCGGACACGGTTATGCGAAGGTCCAATTGTCGGCCGATGAGATGCGCACTGAGTTTGTCTGCATCCCGCGCCCCGTTACGGGCAGCGAAAGACGGGACGGTGGGCCCATCAGGTATCGGGTAGTACATACTGCCACACTATGGAAGCGGGGAGAGCGACCACAGCTGAAGACATCGGTGCTCGAAGGCGACGTTGGGCTGGCGATCTGACGGATTAACGGCGATGATAACCACGCGTCGTAACAAATCGTTCAGCGCGAGCGGCTTTTTGAATTTCGGATTGCGGTTCGGATTCGGATTTGAAATCGCGCCGCCGCGTCAACTCAGCCGTTGGGCGGCCTTTTGATTGCTTGACTCGTTACTCTCGTCATCTCTAAAGTTACTTCAACCCTCCATCGTTCCGGACTTCACTTTTTAACGCTCAGAGGAGGATAGATGAAAAGGACTTGCTTAACCATCCTGTGGATTGCAGCTCTGGCGACCGTTGGATTCTCGCAAGCGCAAGCACCCAACCGGGAACAAAGCAACATCGAAAAATTCTCCGCCAAATCTGGAACGCTCATTCAAAAACAATTCGTCGAACTCGGAAAAATAAAAACCGTTACCGTGGAATTGCTGGTCATAACTGATCTGGTAACAAACGCTAGAGTCGCCGGCGTCCGCATGGAATATGAAGCTTATAGCTCAATCGGAAGCGACACGAAGATCGCGTTTCTTGATGCGGACGAAGTCGACGGACTCATAAAGTCGATTAGTCTTCTGAAATCTAAAGTGCTTAATACGACACCCGACAACTATACTGAGGTTGTATTCGGTAGTCGTGGTGGGTTCGAAGCGGGCGCATACTTTGCCAATGGAAAATGGAGTACCTTTCTAAAGCTCGAAAGGTATGACAGTCGCTCATCTGTTTCTATGAAACCGGAAGACTTCGATCACTTGCTCGAATTACTTCAACAGGCTAAACAAAAACTCGCTTAACATGGCCGTGCCGAACAAATCGTTGGAGGCGAGCGGCACGGTTAAGCGCAAAGAGCTAAGGGCAAAGCGCAAAAGATGTCGCGATGCCGCGTCAACACTGAGTTCGGCGTCGAACGAAACTTCATTCAAAAGAGAAAAATATGCGAAAGATACTTATTCTGTCGCTGCTGGCGGTCATTGGTTCCCGATTAGTGGCGCAAGAAGCAAAGCATACATCTGTTGCGCCGCCTGTTTC
>DATENS010000124.1:0-24205 GCA_035274925.1 Pyrinomonadaceae bacterium
TAGGCAGTAGGCAGTAGGCAGTAGGCAGTAGGCAACGAGCCCGCCACTCGCAAAGTTTGAAGGCAGCCAAAGTGGCTGCCTTTTCTCTTACTTGATTTAACTGCGCGTGTTTTTACTGCTTTCTGCCTACTGCCTTCTGCCTACTGCTTTCTGCCTACTGCTTTCTGGTGCCTTCTGCCTACTGTTTCACGTCTGCGGTACAGGTTGCGGGTGCGCAAAAGCCGGAAGTGGAGTCACGACTCTCCCGGAAGGGACACACAAGACCGGACACGGCGCATTGCGCACGACGCGTTCGATCTCCGAGCCGAGAGCGGGCGCACCGCCAAACAACGAAGCGTGCACCGTCGTGCCAATGACAATGAGATCCGCGTCGATCTCGGCCGCGAGTCTGACAATCTCTGCATAAGGGCGGCCCTCGGCGATGTGAGTTTGCACGCGGCCCTCGGCCTCGCCGGCAAACAACTGCATGCGCTGCTTAACTTCATCTCGCATGCGCGAAAGAGCCGACTTGCCACCTTCGGGAAACATCACCGAGATCTGCTCGAAGTAATCGCCAATCACGTACGCCGCATGCAACTCAGCTTTGTGAGTGGTGGCCATCTCGCGCGCCAGGCTGGTCGCCGCGACAGAGGAAGGCCGGAAGTTTGTCGCGAGTAATATTCGATTCAGGCGAACTTCGGTTGAGTTCCCGCGATGCTCGACAAAGTCGTGCTGCGGCGGACGAATCGTCAGCACCGGGCACGGCGCTTCCGCGATGATCTCTTCCGCGGTGGAACCGAACAGAGCGCGTGCCAAACCGCGCCGCCCGTGCGTCACAACCGTGACCATGTCGATTCCATAATCGTTGACCGCTTTTGCGATTTCCGTGGCGGGCTCGCCTTCGACAATGACCGGCTCGATTTCCAATCCATCAAAAAGCGGATCGCGCAGCAAGTCAGCTACTTCACGGCGCATTTGCAGGAGCCACTGCGTATCCTGATCCTGCAGGACGCGCTCAGGCAAAGTCATCAGATTAGCGGGCACGCTCGCGCTCTGCACACTGAACAGAATGACGCGCCCACGACCCTCGCGCGCAAATGCCGCAGCATATTTCAACGCTGAGCGCGCGTGCGGTGTGAAGTCAGTCGGAAAAAGAATGTTTCGGAAAGACATTGTGCTTTGTACTTTGAGCTTTGTATTTCGAAGTTCTACCTGAAGCAGAATCCAAAGTACTAAGCACCAAGTACAAAGAACAATCTTTTCAGATCACCTTCGTTCCCGCGATTCGATCCAACTGGGATTTGAAACCCGATCTGGTCAGCGCGTCGTCGTTCTTTCGCGCCACCCGCGCCAATTCCAGGGCCACGCGCTCTCTTGTCCGGCGCGCCCGCTCGCCGGTGGCTATTTGTTCGACCGTGCGGCGCAAAGTTTCAGTGACACCCGCCACGTAACTGTTCACCGGCACTGAGTTGCTCATGGTTACTTCCGAATTCGCGTACTCGAAGTGACCGGACATCGGGTCAAGAAACGTGTAGTCATCCGCGAGGGCAATTTGAACCTGCCGAAACAGTGCGGCGAAATCAGTACCGGCAGCAGTCGCTACCCGATCAATTCCGCCGATTAAGTCGCCGCTCACACGGACTACGTCGTTCCACTCGTTCTCAGTCGCGGGCGCGCTCTGGGTATCCTGCGCGGGCGGCTCTTCTTTTGTAGCGGAACGCATGGATTCCGGCGTGGCTGCAGCGGGTTTATCCGGCGAAGCGATTTCCGCGATCACCGGCACGGTTTCTTCCTCGGCAGCTTCCAATTCCTCGTCTTTTGCGTCGCCCTGTGTAACGGCCGGCGGGGCGATCGCTTCGTCTTCGCCTTCGAAGACGCTGATTGAACCGGGCGACTCGCGCACTCGCAAGACCAAACGATGCAGGGCCGCTTCTTCGGTAACATCGGTACCCGCGGCCCGATCGACTTCGTGCACCATCGGAATGTTCGATCCCGCCAGGAACACATCGGCAGTGTAGTCGGCCAGCTCCACGTGCACCCGTCCCACAAACGAGCGCTGGGACAAGAAACGCAGCAACCCCCAGAGATTCACAAAACTCGTGTCCAGATTCTGATAAACGACGCGGGATTTGGATTCCGGATTCATCTCTATGCTTATGCGGGTTCGGAACGGAGCATAACAAAGGAAAAGAGAAAAGGGCAAAGAGTAAAAAGCGGCAACGAGCAAACCATGACGCGCAAACGGACCGAGCAACGCGAGAAGTCTTGTGTCAAAGAGTTTAAGAATGTCTCCTGCCGTTTTGCTCAGCTCTGAGCCACTTGCTTCTTGTCATTTTCTCTTTACCTTTCGCCGTATTCCATGCCAAACTCCGCGCACGCAAAAACTAGTGACCCGGCGGGTGTTGGAATCTCAGAAAGAAATTTGCGAGCTAGCCGTGATCGAAGTAACTAACATAGTCAAACGGTACGGGAAGAACACTGTTCTTAATAATGCGACCTTCTCGATTCAGGAAGGGCAGTTGACTACGGTCCTCGGACCTTCCGGTTGCGGCAAGTCAACCATGCTGCGCTGCATGAACCGTCTGGAGCGCTTCGATCGAGGAAGGCTGAAAATCCATGACATCGAAGTCGTGGGCACAGAAGAGAAACAACTCTCAGCTTCAGAAGAGAAGGAACTGACCCGGCGTTTGCGCGAGCGGGTAGGAATCGTGTTTCAGAACTTCAACTTGTTCCCTCACCTGACGGTGCTTGGAAACGCCATCGAAGCGCCTATGACCGTCAAGGGTATGGAACGAAACAAGGCTACTGAATTGGCGCGCCATTACCTGAGCAAGGTCGGACTGACTGAGAAAGAGGACTTCTTTCCGGCCCAGCTTTCCGGCGGACAGCAGCAGCGGGTCGCAATCGCCCGCGCACTGACCATGGAACCGGAGGTGATTCTGTTCGACGAGCCCACCTCAGCCTTGGATCCACAACTAATCCAGGAAGTCGCGCGCATGTTGCGGGCGTTGGATAATCTGGGAAAGACACTGGTAGTCGTTTCCCACGACATGAATTTTGCGCGGCGCATTTCCGATCAGGTGATCTACTTTGAAGGCGGCCATGCAGTTGAAGCCGGCACGCCGCAGGAAATCTTCAACAACCCGCAAAAGGAAGAGACACGCACCTTCATGAAGAGTTTTCAGGACGAAGAAGAGCCGTTGCCCGCGGACAATGGCAACGACATGAAGCTCGAGACAAGCACCGGCACGCGCGACACTCTGGGACAGGAGGAGTGATCAGTCAAATGAGGCGAAGGACCATCCGCGGCGTGGCGGCGTTTTTGCTGTCGCTGTTATTTGCTGTGCCCTCGTTTGCCGAGCCGGCTCTCGACCGCGTGCGCAAGAGCGGCGAGCTGCGAATCGGCACCGATGCCACTTACCCCCCGTTTGAATCTGCGGAAGGCGGTCAATACTCCGGCTTTGATATCGACCTGGGCTCGGCCATTGCGCGCGAGCTGGGCGTGAAGCCTCGTTTTATCAATGCGGCTTTCGACGGCATTTTTCCCGCGCTGCAAAACGGCATCTTCGATATCGTGATGTCGTCGGTGACGATTACGCCCGAGCGAAGCGCGTCAATGCTTTTTTCCGATCCCTACTACGACTCGGGACAGTTGATTGTCGTCAACCAGGATCGGCAGGGCATCACTTCGCCGGATGATCTCAAAGGAAAAACTGTGGGTGTCCAAATCAACACCACAGCCCAGTTCGATCTGGAAAAAAGAGACGGAGTAAAAGTCGCCAAGTACAACACGATTGACCTGGCGCTGCTGGATCTGCGCAACAAGCGTATCGATGCCGTAGTTATCGACGCGCCGGTAGCCAAGTACATGATCTTTCAAAGCTTTCGTGACTTGAAGACCGTCGGCCGCCGGTTTACGGACGAGAAGTTCGGCATCGCATTGGCGCAGGAGAGCGACGATTTGCGCCTGGAGATAAATAAGGCGCTCAAGAAGATCAAAGAGACCGGCGAGTACGACCGGATTCATGAAAAGTGGTTTGGCGAAGCAGCAGAGAGAGCTACTCAACAGGAAGCGCAGCGGACTAAACCCAAGACGTTCGACGTGGGATTAGTGCGGCGAACTCTTTCGTTCTTTCTTAGCGGAGTTTGGCTTACGGCCCGACTGGCGCTCTTGAGCCTCGGCCTGGGGCTGCCGATTGGATTGCTGCTGGCGCTCATGCGGGTGCAGTCCTCGAACTTGATTGCTGCGCCGGCGGCACTTTACGTAGAGGTAATGCGCGGCACTCCGCTGCTGGTCCAGATATTGTTTATCTATTTCGTTCTGCCTTACTTTGGAATTTATTTGCCGGCCTTCACCAGCGGCATAATCGCGCTCACGCTGAATAGCGCTGCGTATATTTCGGAAATCTTTCGCGCGGGAATTCTTTCCATCGACGCGGGGCAGATGGAAGCCGCGCGGTCGTTGGGTATGACTTATTCCCAGGCAATGCGGCGGATTATCCTGCCTCAGACGTTCCGCCGGGTCGTTCCTCCTCTGACTAATGAAGGAATTGCTCTACTCAAGGACTCGTCACTTGTTTCAGTAATCGGATTGACAGAGCTGGCGCGCACCGGGCAGGAATTAGCCAGCCGTTACGCCGCGCCGCTAACCATCTGGCCGATGGTTGCCATCTTCTATCTAATCCTGACGTTCCCGCTGACGCGCGTCGCGGAATATTTGGAGAGACGATGGCGGCCGGTGACCAGATCGTAGTCACAGAGAAGTCCAGGGAACCATTCTCGGCTCTTAGCCTCCAGTGACTAACTCGACTTCAAATCCCGAATTATTTCTCTGCTCGCATTGAATCCAGGCGCGCCCGTCACGCCACCACCGGGATGCGTGCTGGCCCCACACAGATACAGGCCCTGCACCGGCGTGCGATATTGCGCACAGCCAATCACCGGCCGAAACGCAAAGAGTTGATCGAGCGCCATCTCGCCGTGATGAATATGACCACCGCTCATATTAAAAGTCCGTTCGAGATCGAGCGGTGTAAGCACGCGGCGCGCAACAATGAGATCCTTCAGGTTGGGAGCGTAGTCCAGGAGTCCGTTCACAACCGCGTCGCCGAGTTCGTCTCGCCGTGAATCCCAATCACCGTCCTTCAATTTGTACGGCGCGAACTGAGCATGGATCGACATCACCTGCGCCCCGGCAGGCGCCAGCGATGAATCTGTCAACGTGGGAATAGTGACGTCCATATACGGCTTCGATGAAAAGCTGCCGTACTTGGCCGCGTCAAAAGCGCGCTCGATGTAGTCAATGTCTGGTCCAATGTGAATACGACCGGAAAGTTGTTCGTCGAGTTTTGGTTTCCCGGGTCCGCTGAAGTTCGGCAATCCTGAGAGCGCAAGATGAACCTTCGCCACCACTCCCTGCGCTCGATAGTTTTGAATCTTGTTGCGAAACGTCGGCATCAACTCGCTAAAGTCCAACAGTTTCGCAAAAGTTACACCGGGATCTCCGCTGGAAACATTGGTCCACGATGGAATGTGTTCGCCGCTGGCGAGCACCACTCCGCTCGCTTTGCCATTTTCCACACTAATGCTCTCAACTTCAGCATTCGTGCGAATCTCAGCGCCCGCCGCGGTGGCCGCTTGAGCGAGTGCCTGGGTTAGCAAACCCATGCCGCCTTTGACGAATGTGGCCGGGAGCAACACACTGCCATCATTGGCAGCCTGCAAGAGCAGCGCGGCGCTGGTGCCGGCTGACCACGGTCCGGCGAAGGCCCCAAAAATTCCACGCGCCGCCACCAGGGCCCGCATAGTTTCATTTTCAAACCATTCACCGGCGAGATCGGCAACTGCCATCGGTCCATAACGCAGCAAGCGGTACTCGTCCGTCTTTCCCAGCCCGCGCACACCCCAACCCAATTTTCCCAGGTTCCACAATTCACTTTTCGTGGGTGCATCGACATTCGGCGGAGTCATCGACAACAGCGGTCTGAGCGCGCGGCCGATGCGCGAGAACGACGTGACGAACTCCGGATAACTTGCCGCATCCTTTTCCGAAATGCGCGCCAACTCAGACACTGTGCGTTCATCGTCTCGATAGATGGTAACCGGAGGGCCGTCAGGGTTCAGCGCGCACACACGCGCCGGCGAATTGATAATCTCCAGGCGATGACGTTCGAGTTGAAGGTCTTTTAGGATTTGCGGCAGAAGTGGTCCGGCGCTGTCCGCAAGGGTCGAACAACGAAAGCCCGGATGAAATTCTTCGGTGACACAGGCGCCTCCGACCATCTCGCGGCGCTCAAGCACGAGCGGCTTGAAACCGGCTTTGGCAAGATAGAAGGCAGCCACCAGACCATTGTGGCCCGCGCCAATGATGATGATTCGATTCTGATTCATTCGCCCGACTAATGTTATGCGGCTCGGCCGCATTAGCTTAAATGTCCTTCAAAATTTCCATGGCCGCGTTGCGCCCGCTCGCGCCCATGATGCCGCCGCCGGGATGTGTCGCCGAACCGCACATGTAAAGACTCTTGATTGGCGAACGATACTGCGCCCATCCCGGAGCGGGTCGCAGAAAGAACAACTGCTCAAGCGTGAGCTCGCCCTGGAAAATATTTCCTTCGGACAATCCGAACTCACGTTCAAGATCGAGCGGCGTTAACACCTGCCGGTGCAAGATGATGTCTTTGATGTTCGGTGCATGCTCAGCGATCGTGTCGATCACGGTGTCGCCGAACTCTTCACGCTTGTCGTCCCAATTTCCTTCTTTCAGGTTGTACGGCGCGTATTGAACGAAACAGGACATGACGTGCTTACCCGGCGGCGCCACGGATGGATCGGTGAGCGTGGGAATCACCATGTCGATGTAGGGGCGCCGCGAATAACGTCCATACTTGGCGTCGTCATAGGCGCGTTCCATGTATTCGACGCTCGGCGAAATGGACACCGCGCCGCGCAGGTGCGGCCCGGCGCCGGGCATTGCCTTGAAATCCGGCAGTGCGTCGAGCGCCAGATTCACTTTGCCCGATGACCCACGGAACTTGTAACGCTTGATGTCGGCGACAAAATCCGCGGGCAAATGTTCTTCGCCAACCATTTTCATAAAGGTAAGACGCGGATCGACGCTCGATGAAATTACATCGGCGTGAAGCTCGTCGCCGTTCTCGAGCACGACACCCTTCGCCTGACTATTCTTTAAAATGATCTTCGCGATCGAGGCTTTCGTGCGAATCTCAGCTCCCGCTTCACGCGCCGCGCCGGCTATTGCGTTCGAGATGGCCCCGGTGCCGCCACGTGACAACCCCCACGACCGAAACGCGCCGTCAATCTCACCCATGTAATGATGCAAGAGCACGTAAGCCGTTCCCGGTGAACGCACTCCGAGGAATGTCCCGATGATTCCCGAGGCGGACATCGTGGCTTTAAGCACGTCGGTTTCGAACCATTGGTCGAGAAAATCGACAGCGCTCATGGTCATCAACTGCACCTGGTTGTACTTGTCTTCGGAAGATAGTTTTTGAAAACGCCGGCCCATCGTCAGCAGATCAAGCAGACCTTTCGGATTGAGCGAGGCCGGATCCGGCGGCGTCATGTTCATGATGGGCTTCACGAAATGCGCCATCTCGATCATCGCTTTGCCGTATTCGTCATAAGCTTCGGCGTCGAGTTTGGAATGTCGGGCAATTTCGCGGCGAGTCTTCCCATGATCATTAACCCGCCACAAATAGTCGCCGTTCGGCATAGGCGTGAACGTCCCATCAAGTGGAAGAATTTCCAGGCCGTGCCTCGGCAGATCGAGTTCGCGAATGATCTCCGGCCGCAGCAGCGAGACCACATAGGAGCAAACTGAAAACTTGAAGCCGGGAAAGACTTCTTCCGTTACGCACGCGCCACCGAGCACATGCCGGCGCTCGAGCACGAGCACACGTTTGCCGGCGCGAGCGAGATAGGCTGCGTTAACCAGTCCATTGTGGCCGCCGCCGATGACGATGACGTCGTATTTGGAACTCATCGCTGTTCGACAAACTTCAATTTGCCGTTCCCTAACGACAAGCTAAAGCTTGTCGGACATTGCTTGATGAAGATTGGCAAGCATACTTATAATCGCTCGCCCTGACAAAGCGTCTTTCTTATCAATGGAGGTAGACCATGCCTATCAGTCAAATGATTCTGCCTGAGTTTGATCACGAAATGGCGAATACGCGCAAGACTCTGGAACGCGTTCCCGATGACAAATTCAGTTGGAAACCACACGAGAAATCCATGTCGCTCGGTGGTTTGTCCACACACCTCGCGAACATTCCGAGTTGGACAGCGCAGACTTTTGATCGAGACGAGTTGGACGTCTCGCCCGGCGGGGAACCGTATCGTCTGGAAGAAGCAAAATCACGCGCCGAATTGCTAGAGGCTTTTGACAAGAATGTCGCTTCAGCACGTGCTGCACTCGAAGCCGCCAACGACGAAAACTGGCAAGGCAAGTGGTCGCTCCTCATGACTGGGAAAACACTTTTTACCCTGCCGCGCACTGCGGTGATGCGTGGTTTCGTCATGAATCATCTGATCCATCATCGCGCGCAGCTCGGAGTTTACCTGCGCCTGCTCGACGTGCCGGTGCCATCGATTTACGGGCCGTCAGCGGATGAAGGTAGTTTCCAGCAATGATCAAGACCCACGGCCTGACGCACATCAGCCTCGCGGTAAAAGATCCTGATCGATCGCTCCGGTTCTATCAAAGCTTGTTCGGGGTGAAGGAATATTACCGCGACGAGGACAGCATCCAGGTGCTGGGGCCCGGACCGCACGACGTGATCGCGTTCGAGCGCGATTCAAAGAAAGCAGGCAAGCGCGCCGGCATCGATCATTTTGGCTTTCGTCTCACCACTCCGGAGGACATCGACAAAGCAGTCAAAGAAGCCGAACGCGCCGGCGGCAAGATTCTGCGCCGCGGAGAATTCGCGCCCGGCTTTCCATTCGTCTACGTTGAAGATCCGGATGGTTATGAGATTGAGATTTGGTATGAATAGCGTTCTTGAAACTGCCCACGCTCTTGAGGTAGCTGACGTTACCAAGCCTAGCAATAAGTCCTGCAGAAATGTCTTGACCTCACCTCAAAACTAGGATATTTATCCGCTCGCTCTGCAGTTCGACGTACGGAGTCGTCCACCTCGCTCGCGACTCTCACCCTTTATCCTCTAATGTCACTCACCGACCAAGACCCGAGGTAAAATCATGAACAAGCCGCTAAAGTGTCTTTCGTTGCTTGGGGTTGGACTTTATCTAATCCTTCTCTCAGTTGCCTGTTCAAAGCCCGCCACAAACACGACTAGCAACACCTCTAACGCAACAAATACTAATGGCAATGCCGCTAATAAGTCCGTCCAGGACTACACAGTGGTTATCAATGTTCCAACGGGCACGGCCGGCGTCAGCTATGCGAATGTCGACGTGGACGAGTTGGAACCGTGGGGCCCTAGCGCGTTGAGAATCGCACCTGATGGAACGTTCTTAATCGTTAATACCGCCGCGAACAACATCCTCAGATTTCGGAGTGATGGAAATCAGTTACGCACTATCAAAGTGGACAATGTGGTGGGAATTACCGATGTAGCGGCTGACGAAGCAAACCTCTACGTGCTTGACGACTCCTCCGTTCAGCCTTCGATCCTGAAATTAAGTAATGAAGGCGAGATGCTGGATCGCCGCTCGCTCTTGCCGACGCTGCTCGAACGAGGATTGAGCGGACTCACGATGGGTGACGACGGTCAGGTCCTGTTGGAATTTGGTGGCGTTTCAGTCGCTCGTGGTATTGATAACAAACCAGGGCGCGCGCGCGCTTTGGCTGGAAAGCCGTTTTCAGTGAACGTTCCCGCACTTCAGCAACAGGCGTCAGAAGGCGCGCTGGCTACGGTGAACCTCGATAACAAGCGTTTCGCAGAGATCAAGGTCGAAAATTTGGTTGCTGGCCTGGAGATTCTTGCCACTGGCTCGGAGGGAGATGTTTTCGTACTGGTAGATGAAATAGCCGCAACTCCACAAGTGAATATTGACGAGACAGTTCGTCATTATCGCGGTGACGGTACTTTGATCGAGCTCGCGAGGGTCCCGGTTAGAGAGCTGTACTCGCATGTGGCTCATAACGTCGCGATCGATAGAAGCGGGCAAGTTTTTGCTGCCATTACTAAAAAGGAAGGCTTCCAGATCGTTCGCCTGCAGTTTCAGCCTAAACTCGAACCAATATTAAGTAAGTCCCCCTTTAACACAAGTGCCCCGGCCCTGGAGGTTTGCAATCGGGCTCGCGCGGACATGTTAAAGACAGCCGCTGCTTATCGTGACAACAAATCAACGCTCAGCAAGCAGAATCTGGATGGTGCCTGCGGCGGAAGAACAAAGCCGCGATACCTGGGTGCGACGCCAGGCTTATCTCCATCCGTAGCTTACGACTGGGGAGGGGCCGACTCGCTAAAACTTTATCTTGAGAAACTGGCTCAGAACAGAACGGCGGGTGATATTAATACCAAAGGCGTCGAAGAATGCTCAACTGGTGTTGACTGCTCAGGCTTTGTGACCCGTTGCTGGGGATTTAAGGACGGGACGAAGTATGGAACAGCAACGCTACCAAACATCTCCGTCGAAATAACAATTCTACAGTTGACGCTTGGCGATATTCTTAATTATCCAAAAAAACACGTTGTCATGTTCGATCGGTTTGCTGACGACCCAAGTGGCAAAGGGATCATGAATTGGGAGTCCACTACGACGAATGGTGTTGATAGAGTCGTCTTCAGGCGATCAAATTGGACCCGGTTGCAGGGCTATGTGGCGCGTCGCTATAAGAAAGTTTGCCCGTAGGTCATCATCCAATACATTTTCCATCCAGTATTGTCGCCGCTTGCAAGTTAACGCGTGGATCTCAATGAATCAACGATCCGCACCGCTTCCACCGTCGCCCTCACATCATGAACGCGCACGATGTGTGCGCCCTTCATCACCGCCGCGGTCACACTCGCAATCGTTCCATACAGGCGTTCGTCCGCAGGCGCGCCATCCAGCAGCTTTCCGATAAATGATTTTCGTGACGTGCCGATCATCATCGGATAGTCCTCAAATTCGGCGACGAGATGATCCAGGCTCGCGATGATTTCCAGGTTCTGCTCGACAGTTTTGCCAAAGCCTATGCCCGGATCGACAGCGATGCTCTCTGCCGCGACGCCATGTTCCAACGCGACGGCGACGCTGTCGTGTAACCTACTGACTATTTCATCCAGGATGTCTTCAGCCGGTGGCAACTGCTGCATGTTCTTCGGAGTCCCGCGCGAGTGCATGAGCACCAGCCCAGCTCGGGCATTCGCGGCTTCATCAGCAAGCGCCGGTTCGAATCGCAATCCGGAAATGTCGTTTACGATCTCGGCGCCGGCCTCGAGGGCTGCCTGCGCGATTGAAGACTTGGTCGTGTCTACTGAAATCGGAATCGAAGCGGCGGATACAAGACGCTCGATTACCGGGATCACGCGGCGCAGCTCTTCTGCCTCGGTGACGAACTCGGAACCAGGACGCGTGGATTCGCCGCCAATGTCGATGATGTCGGCGCCTTCCGCAATCATCCTTTCGGCTTGCGCGATGGCCTGGTCGAACGAAAAAAACCGGCCGCCGTCACTAAAACTGTCAGGGGTGACGTTCAGCACTCCCATCACGAGCGTGCGTTCGCCATAGGGCAGCGAGCGCCGAGCGAGTTTCCATTGACGTGCGGTCATTGAAAGAAAAGCGAGTTTTTGGACTTTACTTTAACGAAAAAGGCCGTCGGAAGCCCGTCCCAACGACCCGAATTAAAGATTTGGCTCCGCAGGTAGGACTCGAACCTACAACCCTTCGGTTAACAGCCGAATGCTCTGCCATTGAGCTACTGCGGAATAATTGGCGGCTGCTTAGCACTCACGCAGGTGCCCAGCAGGAACGATTTTTATAACAAAACGCTGCAAGCACGGTCAAGGTGAGGAGTTGAGACACTTGCAACAGAAACACCTGTTTTGCCTTGCCCTTGCCACTTTGCTCTTCACTTTACTTTCGCTTTTCTTTGACAGCTACGCAGGCTGGATATAAGCTTCGCCCGTTTTAGAATCACCGCTTCCGGTTGCACCTCAGCCCCATGAGGCGATCCCGAACTACTCAATGAACCTCGCACTCTAAGGAGACCAATCCCATGACATCCCGCGGCAAGAATGAAATCAAGTTGCGTTTCGAGCAGGCCGGCTCACAAGAGCTCTCTGGTAAGCAGGGCTTTGATCGAATGACCGACCTCTACCTGTTGATGCAACGCGGTCTGGTGTATCCATCACCGTTTGCCCGATTCGTTCTTTTCTGGGAGAAACCTGAGAGGCCTATCACTCGTGCCTTGATCCGCGACGTCATGTTGCGTACCCGCAAGGAGATTCACCGTAACTTCGGCAGCCGAAATACAACCGCGGTGGTCGGTGTCGCTTTCGATCTGTTTAAGAAGTGGTGTGATGATGACGGAATGCCCTATCCCACCGGGATGAAATATCTCCACGCCATCGAGGACGTGGCCGAAAGTCGCGAAACTTCGGACGTCTTTGAACGATCTTCCAGTACCTTCCGTGATTCGCGCGCCACACTCTGGTTTCACATTAAGTCCGACGACGCGTCGCATCTCGAAGGCGTTTATGACTTCGTAGCGCGGCAGTTGAAGGACCATGTCGATCCTGACCGAACGGTCTATCAGGATTGTAATAGACGCCGCACTCTTGAGAGCGCGGACGGCAAGGTGCTGGGCTGCAGGTTTTCAGAAAATCTGAACAACCCCGCCGACCCGGTCACAATCGCCCAGCACACGCTGGTGTCCTCAGAAGATGTCGATCACGCCGGCGCTTCTTTTGTGCTCGCCCAACGCTTTGTCGTCAACTGGGAACAACTCCACAGCATGACCGAAGAGCAAATTGAAGACATCATCGGTCGAACCACCGAAGACATTATTCTGCCGTCGCGTGATACCCGGAGCCATATTAAGTGCGCACGCGTACGTGACGAACGAGGGGACACGCAGTTCGTCATGCGCCTGGGTTTGCCATTCGGCAAATCAAAGTCTCTGACAAATCCGGACCTGGTTCGCAAGGGCAGCAACATTCGCGATGAGGAAGGCATTTTCTTCGCGGGGTTTGCTAAGAACGTGCGGGTCCTGGAAAGCATCATGGACAACCAGATTGGGGACGATCCGAGCTTCATGAACGACCGCCTGCTGAATCACGTGAAGTCCACGGAGGGCGGTTTCTTTTATGTCCCCAGCCGCGCGGATCTCGGCCTGGATTTGGCGAACTGGGAGGGCCTGGCCAAAAGGGACTGGGATGAATTTCCGGGCGTCAACTGGTCGCGCCTCTCGCGGCATTTCAAACAGCAATCGCCAAATGGCCGGATGTATTACAACCACAAGAGCTATCTCTACAATATGTCCACCATGAATCGGAAAGAAGCTGCGCAAGTGGATCCTCCATCCACGCGCATCTTGACGTTATTGATGCGATGCTTTGCGCGCTGGCAGGACACCTGGTACTTCGAAAAAGACCAGCCTGAAATGAATCATCTCTGTGCCTACATCGCCAGAGATTTTGGTGAAGCCAAGGCCAAGGAAGTGATGGGACTACCGATCATGGAGCGCAAGGGTTGGGCGACGCGCATGACGTGCCGCCTTTATGCCAGCGACGAGTACGGTTATCACGGAACTCGAATCGTGAACGGCGTGAAGCAAACGGGCGCGGACACCTATCGAATCGATCCGATGGAAATCATTGTTGGCGCGATGCCCGATCTGTCCCTGGGACAGGGACGTTACGTTATGAAGTATTTACTGCCACACGAAGAGATGCCGAGTTTTTTCCGCGGACTTACCGAGGCGTCAGGAGTCGGCCACATCCTACCCGACCATCAAAAGCTGGTCGACACTGGATTGGATAAGCTCGTTGAATCCGTTCGTAAGCAGCACCAGCAGACGTCCGACGCTCGTAAGAAGTCATTCTATCAAGCGTGCATTGTGTCGCTCGAGGGTGTTCAGGACCATCTCAGGTCGTTCTCGGAATTAGCGCAAAAGATGGCCGATGAAACGACCAAAGGCGAGGCAGCCGAGCGGGCAAACCTTCTGGAAATCGCGAAGAGAACGCTGAAACTTGTGACCGATGCGCCGGAAACCATGGCCGAAGCGGCGCAGCTCATCTTCAGCGTACATTCATGTCTTCACATGAATGGTGAACCAGTTTCAATCGGTCGTCTCGATCAATATCTCGGACGGTTCTGCGAAGCGGATATCAAGAAGGGCCGGCTGACCGAGGACCAGGCGCAGGAAATCATTGATGCGCTTTGGATCAAACTCGACGAGAAAGTCTTGCAGAACCGCATCTTCATCAAGGACCATCAACCCTACGGCAATCTCGCCATGGGCGGCGCCTCAGGTCCGTATCCGCAGGGCGCCTCTTTGGGCCAGTGGATAATGCAGGTCACCGTGGGCGGGATAGTCGGCAACGATGATCGCAAGCCGGAGCTCGCATACAATCGGGTCACAAAGCTGTGCCTGCGAGCATCCGCCCGTTTGCCATTGAATGCGCCGTGCCTTTCGCTGCGTATGCGAAAGGACATGCCGCGGGACATTTTGGAGGAGGCGGCCAAAGCCATTCTGAGCGGCGGCGCTCACCCGGTCTTCCTGAATGACGACAAGATAATTCCCGGCCTTGCTGCCTGCGGAGATGACATCGGCGAGGGCAAACCTGGCGACGATAATCCTTACACGCCAGTACGGAAAAAAGCGGAAGGGCGCTGGGACAGCAAAGTGTCTCTCGCTTCTGCTCGTAATTACGCGTGTGATGGATGCTACGAGCCGATGTTTGTTGGTCAGAACTGGTTTACGCTGGGCGGCTTCAGCACGCTTAATCCGCTGGAGTGCGCGCTGAATCAGGGCAGATTGTACGCCTCGGCCGGACCCGCCTATTTAGAAGGACAGAATCTTTCATTCCGATCGAGGCCCGCCGCCGAGATCAAGTCTTTCGATGAACTCCTGGAATTGTATTTTGAACATTTCTACTGGCTGTGCGCCAAGGCGCTTGACGGGCAGCTCTCGACGTTCGACACGCTGGCTTCCGTTTGTCCCGCGCCCCTGCTTTCCGTTCTGACTGATGATTGCATTGAGAAGGGGCTGGATCTTTATGAAGGCGGTGCGCGCTACAACGTTTACGGTCCTTGCTTCATCGGCCTTAGCTCGACGATCAATTCACTCTACAGCATCAGGAAGATGGTGTTCGACGAAGAGACGGCCGTCACTTCACTACCTGAGCTGCTTGAGTGCCTCATGTGCGATTGGGGCAACAAGATGGTTGAGCCTTTCGTAAGTGTGCTCATCGGACCGGTGCGAACCGCCGGGAAGGGCGAGCGTTGGAAGCGACTTCGTACCTATGCCCTGAGCTTGCCCAGGTTTGGCCGGGGCCATCAGGAGATAGACGAGTTGGGAGGCGAAGTCATCGCGCGGATTGCCGATCTGACGGTGAAGGTGTTCCGCGAGCCGGTCGCCTCAACCGCCGAAAAAATGGTGAACTACGCCAAGCTGTACGGCACGAAGAAACATCCTTTTGGCTTCCAGATTCAGCCCGGCGCCGGCACCTTTGAGAATTTCATCGAGTTTGGTAAAGGAAGCGGCGCGTCGGCAGATGGGCGCAGGCTCGGAGAATCGATTGCCTCTGACCTCAGCTCGGCGCCCAGCTCAATGGACAAACCACCGACGCCACAATACGCGTCATTTTCAAAATCATTGGCTGGGTTCGACGGAGTAGGACCTCAGAAGATTTGGGATGGGGCTCCAACCGACTTCAACATCGCTGAAGATTTCCCGGAGGACGCGCTCATACGAGTTCTGAATGAGTTCGCGGACGGCCACGGCTCGAACATTCTCACCATTACCTGTGCTTCACCTGCGACGTTTGCCGAAGCGCCAGGCAGCCCCGAAAAGTTCGACCTCCTGCGCGCGCGCATGGGCGGCTGGACGGAATTCTTTACCTCAATGTTTCCGGAGAGTCAGCAACAGCATCAGCGCCGGCCACTATCGACGCCCGAAAGAAATGGCGGGTAACCGTTCTTCAGAATCCCGTGGGCCGGTCGGCGACTGCAATTTCATTAGGCAAAAACGACCTGTTACCTGCGTCCACCCAAGTGTAGCGCCGGGCTGAACAGTTTTGAGTGAAAGCCGTGGAGCTTGTGTTACAGTCGTTCTTTGCCAATATAATACGCCCCAACTTGACAGGCTGCCGCGTATCTTCGTGACCAAGGTATCTACCGCAAATTCATCCGAGATCGTAGCCGCGTGCGCCGATCAGATCGACACGATTTATCAAAGCTGCGCGAGCGCTCATCCTGATTTCGGCATCGCGAGCGCTGATTTCCATACGGCGATCACGGCCGCGGTGGAAAAGTATTTCGTTGGATTTGCCGGCGGCGATCAACAGCAGTCACCACGCCAGTTTATCGATGAGCTGCAAAGTTTGGATTTGTACCTGGCGCTGGCATGCGCCCGCGGCAATGAAAGCGCGTGGTGGGAATTCGACCGGCGCCACCGATCCTTTATCGAAAGGCTGGCGCGCCACCTGCTCTCGATTCGCGCCGACGCGGACGAAGTGATCGATTATGTCTATGCCGAGTTGTTTGGCACTAAGGTGGTTGACGGCGTGCGGTTGTCGAAATTCCGCACCTACACCGGCCGCGGATCGTTGCAGGGCTGGTTGCGCGCGGTCGTTTCGCATGCGGTGATTGATTTCTACCGCCGGCGGCAGGACGAGGTCTCGTTGGACAGGTTGGAAGAAATCGGCGAAGAAGCTAAGACGCGCCATTCGCGCGCCGGTCAGGCCAACCGAAATGAAGAGAACATGGTGGCAGGCGTAGTTCGCGAGCGATATCGAAGCGTAACCGTGGCCGCGCTGGATCAGGCGCTGGCTACGCTGGACGACCATGAAAAGCTTTTGTTGCTCTATTACCACGTGGAAGGTTTGAAGCTGCGCGAGATCGCGCGCATCGTGGAAGAGCCCATGTCGCCGATCCGTCGTTGGTTCCAAAGACGCGCCCGCGGCGGAAGCCGAACGCGCGTGCACGAATCTACGGTGATGCGCTGGCTGGAGAAGGCCTACCAAAAAGTTTTAGAAAGTTTTCACGCAGAGCTGGGAAAGAAGCACGGACTAAAACCGGCAGAGATCGAGATCTGTATGGCGCTCGCGACGGAAGATCTTGGAGAGGGCCTCAGTTTGAAAGCGGCGACGGTGAAGGACCAAAGTTTTAGTAACGTTGAAGCGGTCGAAGGAACCTCGTAACGTGACCTCAAGCGGATCGAACAGAAACACCGAGGCTATTCGCGAAATGATTGACCATCGGCTCAAGTCTATTTCCGCGTCAGCCGTGGCGGCACTCCCGGAGGACTCGCATCTCGACGAAGACGCGATCTCGGCGTTCGTCGAAGGCCGGCTGGGCACGGTGGAATCGCGGCCGGTCCTCTCGCATCTGACCGCGTGCTCGACCTGTCGGCGCGCTTCAGCGGATTTAGTTCGACTTGAAAATCAGATTGATGCCGAGAGTGAGCCTATGCAGGAGCCCGAAGAAACGGGCCGATTGCAGGCATTTCTTTCAAATCTCCAGTCGCTGGTTCCGGATGGAAGCGATGAAGTCGTTTTTGCGTATCAGAATCCTGACGAAGAGGAGGAGCCAGCAGATCCCGCCGCGAACCCGGATGAAAAACCTTCCCCAGACAAGTCCTAATCCAGATCCAACAGAACGAATCCGCACATTACGCAGATTGCACAGATTCCGGAAAACCTCTTCCGTTCTGCGAAATCTGCAGATGAAATTATCCCTACGCTGATTGCTGGGTTGTGTGAGTCTTCAACCTCTTCGCATACAACGGAAACTTCGCCGTCAGTTCCGCCACGCCGCGCTGGACTTTGGTGCGCACGTCTTCTGATTCGGGTGCGTGCACAATTTCAGCGATCAGGCGGCCAATCTCGCGCATCTCGGCTTCTTTCATGCCGCGTGTGGTTACCGCGGGAGTGCCGATGCGTAAGCCCGAAGCCACGAACGGTTTGTTTTGATCGAATGGAATGGTGTTTTTGTTGACCGTGATGTGCGCGGCCTCGAGGGCCTTCTCCGCCACTTTGCCCGTAATTCCCTTCCCGTCCATCCACACATCGACCAGCATGAGGTGATTGTCGGTGCCGCCGGAAACGATCCGCAATCCCTGCTCCTGCAGCTCCGCACAAAGAGCCTTTGCGTTGGCCAGGATCTGTCTTTGATATTCTTTGAAGTCTTCGCGCAGGGCTTCGCCAAAGGCGACTGCCTTTGCGGCAATGCAATGCACGAGGGGGCCGCCCTGAACGCCCGGGAACAAGCGCCGATCGATCTCTTTCGCATGTTCCGCCTTACATAGAATCAAACCGCCACGCGGGCCGCGCAGAGTTTTGTGAGTAGTCGTGGTCACATAATCCGCATGGGGCACTGGTGAAGGGTGCAATCCGGCGACGACCGGGCCGGCAATGTGCGCGATGTCGGCGAACATGCGCGCGCCGACGCTCCTCGAGATTTCGCCGATGCGTTTGAAATCGATGATGCGAGGGTAAGCAGATGCGCCACACACCAGCAGCTTTGGTTTGTGCTCTTCTGCGAGTCGCTGCAATTCGTCATAGTCGATCGTTTCCGTTTCGCGCGAGACGCCATAGTCGGCGACCTTGTAACTCAATCCGGAAAAGTTAAGCGGATGTCCATGGGTCAGGTGTCCGCCATGTGAAAGGTTCATCCCCAGAATCTGTTCGCCGTATTGAATCGCCGCGAGATAAACCGACATGTTGGCCTGGGCGCCACTGTGCGGTTGCACGTTCGCGTGTTCCGCTTCAAACAATTCCTTGGCGCGATCGATCGCGGCCTGTTCGACCACGTCGGTCCATTCACACCCGCCGTAGTACCGTTTTCCGGGATAACCTTCGGCGTACTTGTTAGTGAATACCGAGCCCAACGCCTCGAGCACGGCTTCGCTCACGAAATTTTCCGAGGCGATTAACTCCAGGCCGTCAGCCTGGCGCGCGACTTCGCTGTCGATAGCGTTGGCAATCAGCGGATCGATTTCAGCGAGTGGCAGATTTAGCAGTTTGTTCATTAGTTCACCGTTAGTTCAGTTCTCTTCCGGAGCAATGTACGACTTTCTTCCCGAAACGGTATATTCGGGGTGGCCCTTTACTTCGATCGACACTTTGCGTCTTTTGCCGTCGCGGAGTTTGTTTGTTGGATAGTATCCCAAAACATATCGCGTGTTGATGTCTTCCAGAATCTTCGCGTAGATTTCGTGGGCCTCTTCGGGCTTTTGCAAGTATGCGGTCCACCCGCCGATGGCCGCTCCGGCGGCGGCGATTTGCATCCAGCGCGCCGCGGCTACCCATTCAACTTCGGCCGGTTTTAGATTCTTAAAAACTTCGTTGGTAGGTTTTAGATAACGTTCGTTCGGCGCCTCAATGAGTCGCCGCGAAGGAATTACCGTGTAGACGGAAGTTCGCGATTTTTCGATCGCGTGGTATATGTCGCGCAGGCTAAACGGCTCCTTTTGGCTGGGTTCGAACATTACGTGATCGGGAATTGAAAAGAGAGGGGGCGTGGAAGGACGCAGGCCGAAAAGCTCATCACCGTCAGTTTGAAAAATAACAATCGGGCGAAGGTCTTCCGAGTTAAATGCTTCTCTCACCGTCGCCATCAGCGCCGAAAACTGCTTGCTGCGGCCATACTTTCGGCCCTCGGATTTCTTGCGCAAAGACTCTAGCGATTTTTTGAGTTTTTCTTTGTCACGCGTGAAATCAACCAACAATTCCACGTCGTCAGTAACGATCGCCATCAGGTCTTTCGGGCCTAGTTGATCCACCAGCGTCTTCGCGGCCGCGACGCTGGTCTTGATGAAAGGAGATTGGCTTCCGCTGTAATCGATTAAGAGAACGATGGTTCGCGCAACATCGCGATCACTGCCCAGCGAAAAGTGATGGATGGTCTGAGCCTGCGCGTCTTCGGTAATTACAAAATCCTCCGGCGTGAGACCGGTCACCGTCACTCCTTTTGCGTCACGCACCTGCACGTCGCAGATAACCAGGTTCGTGGTAACCCTTATAACTTCATCTTCTTCTGTAGATTCGTCCTCTCGTTTTGAACTCGTTTTTTCAACCGTCGTTTTCTTCTTGTCGTCCCATTTCAAGCGTCTGAGGCTGGAGCCAAAGTCTTTCAATTTTGGACGCTCGTCGGGGAGTGTCTGGGCCGACGAACAGACGGCCAAGAAAACCAGGAGCCCTGCGACAGGAATGCGATGTTTGCCAAACATACGTGCTTACCACGGGCCCAAAAAAGAGGCGGTTGGACAGTTCCTCACTCTGTTTTGAATTTATCGCGATGGTACATCAGCGAAAACACGGTCGCAAACGGTGTCCCTGTATTCGCGGCTCGGCCATGCTAGTTTCGATTTGTGCTCTGAGTTCCCCTGCCAGGACCCTGGGTTCTGACTCTGCGGTTAGTATTTTAACGCAGAGGGCACAGAGGATTCCGCCGAGTGCGCAGAGAGCAGAATTAATGTTCGTTTGCCTTACCTGGCGCGCTAAGCGAGAATGAAGCTTTTCACAAGCAGGCGATTTACTAGAACAAACTATGCGCTGGTCACAATATTTCATTCCGACACTTCGCGAAGACCCGGCGGACGCCGACGTTGTTTCGCACAAATTGCTGTTGCGCGCCGGCGTAATCCGGCAACTCTCGGCCGGCATCTATTCCTTCCTGCCCATCGGCCAACGAATTGCGCTCAAGGTTATGCAGATCCTGCGCGAGGAAATGAATCGCATCGGAGGCCAGGAGTTCTATCTGCCGGCGCTGCACCCGGCCGAAGTCTGGCAGGAATCCGGACGTTGGGACGCGATCGGTGACGATATGTTCCGGTTGAAGGATCGCAAAGGCGCGGACATGTGCCTGGGCATGACTCACGAGGAGATCTTCACCACGATTGCGCGTAACGAAATCCGTTCGTACAAGCAACTGCCGCAGGTCTGGTATCAAATCCAGATCAAGTTTCGCGACGAGCCCAGGCCAAAATCCGGTTTGATGCGGCTGCGCACATTCATCATGAAAGACGCGTACACGTTCGATGTGGATTGGGAAGGGCTCGATCGCTCGTTCGCAGATCAGCGCGAGGCTTACAAAAGAATCTTCACCCGGTGCGGTATTCAGTTTTCCATTGTTGAGGCTTCTTCAGGTTCGATGGGTGGTTCTGAATCGAACGAATTCGTGGCGAGAACTGATGCAGGCGAAGACCTTATTGCGAACTGTGCTGTTTGTGGCTATGCCGCAAATCTCGAGAAGGCGACTTCCCGGCTGGCGCAGATGCAGGATGACGCCGGGCCGGACGCGCCGGAAGAATTTCCCACGCCGGGAGTTCGCACGATTGAGGACCTGATTACATTTCCCGGAGGTGCTGCGTCTAATCGGCAAATTAAGTCGCTGGTTTACCTCGCAACCATTGACGGCGACGCCCGTGCGGTGCTCGCGTTGTTGCGCGGCGATCACCAACTGCACGACGTCAAATTTGCTGATGCACTTGGCGCAACCGCGGTGCGGCCGGCTCAAGCGGAGGAAATTCGCGAACTGCTTGGCGCTTCTGCCGGAAGCTTAGGAGGCGTGCAAGCGAAGGCGCGCGCCCGAGGATCGAAGCAGAATCTGCTCATCATCGCGGACCAGAGCTTGAAAGGCCGGCGCAACATGACCACCGGCGCGAACAGGGACGACCATCACATTCGCGGCGTCAACATCGAACGCGACATCGAAGTCGATCAGTGGGCCGACCTGCGCACTGTTAACTCCGGCGAATCCTGTCCCCGCTGCGACACAGGAACGCTTGAGGTTTTCAAGGCAATGGAAATCGGCCACATCTTCAAGCTCGGTACAAAATATTCTGAATCGATGGGAGCTTCGGTGCTCACACCGGATGGCAAGCAAGTGCCGATTGTCATGGGCAGCTACGGCATCGGCGTTGAGCGCATTATCACCGCCGCCATCGAACAGAACCACGACGGCGACGGCATCGTCTGGCCAAAATCGCTGACACCGTTCGACGTGATCGTCACAATCACGAACGTGAAGGATGAAAAGCTGCGCGAGGCCGGCGATAAGCTCTACCAGGACTTACAACATGCCGGGCTCGACGTTTTGCTCGATGATCGCGACGATCGCGCTGGGGTGAAATTCAAAGACGCCGATCTGATCGGCGTTCCCTATCGCATCACAGTGGGCAAGAAGATCTCAGAGGGAAAGGTTGAACTGTTTGATCGACGGGCAAAACAGAGCGAGGACGTTGCGCTCGGCGATGTCGTCTCCCGTGTCCAACAATTAGCCCTATCATCAGATTAGCCAGATAAATGGCTCCGTAGGAGCCTCATGTTTATAGAAACAGAGTCCATAGAAAATGACCCTGCGAGAAGCGACGGCGTCGCTTCTCGCAGAATTGAAGGAAGAGAGAGGCTCGGTTCTATAGACATCTCGTCCCTACAGGACGAACCAGAAGCGCAGCGAGGCTCGAAAGAGAAACGGTAAACGTCACCGCGCCGCTGTTGCTCCCCACCGCGCAAAACCTTTGAGCGCGCGTTATAATACCCAACAATGAAAGTAGTTTGTCGCGCACGCATTCTCGTCCGGCCGTCACTTGCCGCCCTTTCATTGCTTGCCTGTGTCTTGGTGTTTCAGGCGGCGCGCGCGCAGGATCAACTTCCCGAACTCGTTCGCCGCATCAAGCCCTCGGCTGTGGCCATCGAAACCTTCGACGCAAAAGGCGAAAAGCTCTCGCGCGGCAGCGGATTTTTTATCGACAGCGACCGCGTGGTTACCAACCGTCACGTGATCGACGGGGCCTATCGTGCTGAAGTCCATTCGCTAACCGGCTCGAATTATCCAGTCAGAAGCGTTCTGGCAGTTGACGCTGAGGCCGACATCGCCCTCTTGCGTGTCGAAGCGCCGGCAAATCTCGTCCGGCCGTTACAGCTCGACCGTACTTCGCCGCAGGAAGGGGAAAGCATCGTCGTTATTGGAAATCCTTTTGGCCTGGAAGGCAGCGTCACAAACGGAATCGTCTCAGCGGTGCGCGACATTCCCGGATTCGGCCGCATTATTCAGATCACCGCGCCGATTTCGCCCGGCTCAAGCGGAAGTCCGGTAGTCAACATGCAGGGACAGGTGATTGGCGTGGCGACGTTGCAGATCACCGGTGGGCAAAGCGTCAACTTTGCCATTCCCTCAGAACGAATTGCGCAACTGGATCGCTCGACCCAGTCGCAAAGCAGCGCGGGCTTGTCGCTTGGGGAGTTAGTCGTCGCCACCAGCCGCAACAAGCGCGCGAAAGCAGTTGAGCTTTTCCGCGACGGCCTCAGTTTTCTTTCCAAAGACGATTGTCAAAGTGCCCTGCCCTATTTTCAGAGAGCCACGGACGCCGACAGCGGTTATGCGGAAGCATGGGCGCAGGCCGGGTTTTGCCACGAGAAACTCGGCCGACATACTGAGGCGATCGAGGCTTCACGCAAGGCAGTAGGCATCAGGCCTTCTGCCGAATCCTATTTCAATATCGGACTGGCGAATTATTACCTGAAGCAGTATCGCGAAGCGGAAACCGCATATCGACAGGCGATCAAGCTCGATCCTTACAACGCGGCCGACGCTTATTACGCGCTCGGGATGAACTATCGAGATTGGGGCCAGTTTGATGATGAGATGTCAGCGTACAAGCACGCAATTCGTCTCAGGCCGGATTACGCCAATGCGTATGACCGGCTCGGCCAGCGCTACCTGCAACTGAAAAAATATCCGGAAGCGATCGAGGCATTCAAGCAACTGGCGATGCTAAAACCCGGCGATGCGAACGCCCAGAATAGTCTGGGCGAAGCTTACGTGGCCGCCAGCCGCAACGACGATGCGGTCGAGACATTTCGCCAGGCCATTCGTTTGAAGCCCGACTTTGGTAAGGCCTATTTCAATTTAGGAAAGACGTTCCTGACGCGCGGCGATCGCGACGCGGCCATTGAGCAGTATGTGATTTTGCAGAACCTCGATGAAGACTGGGCCGAAAAGCTTCATAACCTTATTTATCCGGGATAGTCAAACAAACTTCAGTTTGTCTCATCGTCTGAACTGACAAACTAAAGTTTGTCAT
>DATENS010000125.1:0-3691 GCA_035274925.1 Pyrinomonadaceae bacterium
CGTATTGCTCTGGATCGTCGAAGCGGAACAGAGAGGGCTGTGAGACATTAGCGTCAGCAAAACAGTAGCTACCGTCTTGATCGATGCGCTTCATCGCTTCCTTCATCTTGACCAATCCCAATGGATGTTTGCTGGCGAACACGAGGAAGTAGTTCAGCGTCCCACTCGCGCTCTGCATCTCGAAAGCAAACACGTAGCGAACACCTGCAATAGCCTTCAGCTTCTCCGTGTAAAGGTGCAAAACTTTGCGGCACAGGACGGGGAAATCTTGGCTGTCGTCGAGTTCCGTTGTCCAGGAACGGTCGCCGTAAATCGCCGTTAAGAGAGCATCGTAGTTTGCATTCGCCTTCGCCCGAAAGATTCGACCGATGCCGTCGGCATCGAGATTGATCAGGATTTCAGAACAGTCGCTGCTTAGAATGTCCCTTATTGCGTCGAACGGAGCACCGGTGGCTCCGAACGGGTCGATAAAAACGAAGAGCGGATGCGCCTTGGAAAAAGGAGCGGGAACATCATTCCGCAGTTTGGCTAATCCGGTAACAAAGTCGGTGTTGTACGTGTGAATTACCAACCCGCCCTGTGCGCGAAACGGCTCGATTTTTCGAACCATATTCTCGAACCGCTTCGTATCCGATTCGATGAATGCGCAATGCAGTTTCCCTGCTTTCCAGCGATCTTGCGAATTTCGCATGGCCTCCTGAGCAGCTAAGAGCGCTGCCGAAGGCGATCCGTGTGGATGATTCCGATATTCGTCCGGTCCAGCGAATCCGTCGACATACAGCAGGGTCTGGCCGGGCTTTGAGGTGCCGAGTATTTGAAAATACGCCACTAAATAGGCTCGGAGAACCTCCACCTTGGCTACGGTGTGTGGTTCTGCTTCCCAAATGATTTCTGTTTGTCTTGCCGACATGACGAAGTCGCTAAGCGCAAACTCTTACAAGTCCGCGATAAACGCCGGCCACACGCACATCCGCTGACGCGACAATTATCGGGCTGTATTTCGGGTTGCTTGCCGCAAGGGTTAATTTGCTGCGACCCGGACCGAAGTGGACGTGTTTCAATGTTGCCCGGTAGTCGTCGCCAACCTGCACTGCGGCGATTTCGCGTTCTTTCACCTGCACGTCAGGACGCAGCAGTACTTTGTCTCCGGGCATGATCCCGTCTCCAATCATTGAATCGCCATCCACGACTAGTAGAAAATCTCCTGCCTGGTGCGGTAGCAACGTGGTCTCATCGATTACTTCTTCGCACTGGCTTAAATGTTCCCGCAACGGCCCCGCAGGTACTTTTCCCAGAACGGGAAGACCTCCAAGCGAAAGGGCGGCTTTTCCTCGGGCAGTTAAAGTCACCGAACGTCGTTTACCCCGCTCACCTCCACCAGAAATCTGCACGAAGCCATTTCGCGCCATGATCTTCAGAGTCGGCATTACGCTGGTAACGCCGGCCAGTCCGAGTGAATCTGCGACTTCAGTCACCGATGGCGGAAACCCGCCAGCGAGAAATCGCGAAACGGTTTGAAGGATTCGCCGATGCGTTGGTGTGAGTGTCGATAAACGCGGCCTCGCCATTACATCGTCTCTTTTAACGATGTAACTCTGATATGTCAAACGCCTCTCTTTTTGTAAGAATTCTCCTGATCGTCACAGGAACTGAGCGCAATTGCAGATTTTCTGGATTCCGGCAGGATGATTCTCGTGCCGACTTTAAACTGGATTGGGAAAGAGGCTGTGGTGAATCATCACCATCATGTTCCTTTTCATTTGCTGAAAGACGTGCCGGACCTCGCGTGCGGGGAGCCTGGCGACGGCAATCTGATCGTCGAGGGCGATAATCTGGTCGCGCTGAAAGCGCTCCTGCCCTACTACGCCGGGCAGGTGAAGTGCATATACATCGATCCTCCTTACAACACCGGCAACGAAGGGTGGGCTTACAACGACAACGTGAACAGTCTGGTCATTCGCCAATGGCTCGGGCAGGTCGTTGGCAAAGAAGGCGAGACGCTCGACCGACACGACCGTTGGCTCTGCATGATGTATCCGCGATTGGCGGTGTTACGGCAGTTCTTGAAGAACGATGGCGCGATCTTCATTAGCATCGACGACAACGAAGTCCAAGCGCTCCGCTTCGTGATGGATGAAATTTTCGGGAGCCAGAATTTCGTCGCTACCGTGCTATGGCAGAAGGTGTATTCGCCGAAGAATTCAGCCCGGCACTTCTCAGAAGATCACGACTATATCGTCGTTTACGCCAAACGCGCCGACATTTGGGCGCCAAATCTCGTGCCGAGAAGCGCTAAGCAGGATTCGGCTTATAAGAATCGAGACAAAGACCCTCGCGGTGTTTGGAAGACGAGTGATTTGTCTGCACGGAATTTCTACAGCCAAGGCACATACGAGATTGTTTGTCCTTCTGGTCGAGTGATTCCGCATCCGCCGAAAGGAATGTACTGGCGAGTCTCGAAAGAGAAGTTTGCCGAACTGGATCAAGAAAAGCGGATTTGGTGGGGCAAAGACGGCAACGCAATACCGCAAATCAAACGCTTCTTGAGTGAAGTGAAGCAGGGGGTTGTTCCACAGACACTTTGGTCTTACCATGGCGTTGGTCACACGCAGGAGGCAAAGCAAGAGCTCCTGTCGGTGCTACAGTTCGAAACTTCTGCTGACGTTTTCATCACCCCCAAGCCAACGCGGCTTATCGAGCGTGTGCTGCAGATCGCCAGCAATCCTGGTGACGTAGTTCTCGATTCATTCGCGGGTTCGGGAACTACTGGCCACGCTGTCTTGAAGCTGAATCACGGCAACGCCGAAGAACAACCGCGCCGGTTCATAATGGTAGAAGTGGAATCCAACGTCGCGCGCACTGTGACAGCAGAACGTATTCGTCGAGTTGCGATGGGCTTCACAGACTCGAGTGGTGAACGCATCGAAGGCCTTCACGGAAGTTTTCGTTACTGCTCGCTTGGCGAACCGCTGTTCGATGAGGCGGGCAAAATCCGCGAGACGGTAAGCTTCGGTGAGTTGGCCCGGCACGTCTATTTCACGGAAACCGGGGAGCCGCTACCGCGCGAACGCGTCTCGCCGAAGTCGCCGTTTCTCGGCGTCTGCCGCGGCGTCGGCGTTTACCTGCTCTACAATGGAATTCTGACCGACAAGACCGCCAACGGTGGAAATGTCCTCACCCGCGGGGTGCTCGCGAAGTTGCCGCAGTTCGATGGAACAAAAGTCGTCTACTGTGCGGGATCGCTGCTTGGTCCAGACCGGCTTGCGGCCGAGCGAATCGTCGTACGGCAAACACCGTACGAGATCAAAATCTCATGAACCGGTTTAACAATCGATGATTGCGCTAAAGGATTATCAGCACCGAGTGCTCGATTCTTTGCGGGAGTTCTTCCGACTCGCTGCGCGGCATCAAGATCCTGGTCCCGCCTTTGCCGAAGTCAGCGCTCGAACCTTCGGCATTCCGATGCCCTACGTGCCCGTTTCCGTTGCCGGACTTGAGGCACGAATGCCGTACGTCTGTCTGCGTGTGCCGACCGGCGGAGGCAAGACGCTGCTCGCGTGCTATGCCGCAGGATTAGCGATGCAGGAATTCATGCGAGCGGAACGGGCCGTCGTGCTTTGGCTCGTGCCGAGCAACACGATTCTCAATCAGACTGCTGAAGCCTTACGCGATCCTCGGCATCCGTATCGAC
>DATENS010000126.1:0-6052 GCA_035274925.1 Pyrinomonadaceae bacterium
CATCGACAATGGCGCTTGGCTATAGGCGAATTCGAGTCCGGTGGTGGCGACGAGCACTTCCCCGAACGTAAGCAGGATGTAAGGCAGCACCTGCCACGTGATGGTGAATACGTTGCCGTGATCGAGCACAAGTTGCATCGCGCCGACGACGATCCAGGCGAGCCCGGCAAAGGCGATGCCGGCAGTCATCTTGCGTAATGGTGTTACGGCGTATCCGAGACGACCGAGCGCGGGATAAAGAACAAGGTTGTTGAAGGGAATGAGCAACATGACGAGGGCGGGATTCAACGCCTGCATTTGCGATGATTGAAACCAGCTTGGCTTGCTCATGGCGTCAGCCTGCAAAACCCAGGTTGATGCTTTCTGATCGAACAACGACCAGAACGGCGTGACCAGCGCGAATAGAACGAGCACGCGCAACACGGCGCGCACTCCGTCGATCGCTTCGGCCGGATGTTTATCGTGCACGTCATCGACCTGGATCCAGACACCGAGTCCACCGATAGCGATCACGGCCACCAGCGCGAGACAGGCGGCGATGACAAATCCGAACTTCGGCATAAGCAGAAAAGATCCTACGGCAGTAACAACGGCAATGCCGGCGAGGATCTGGCCGCGGAATCCGGCCGCGATGGCGTCGCGCGATACGCGCAGGAAGGAATGCGGATCGGACGGCGCTGGCGGGACCATGACATATAATTTGCGTCCGGCCCACAGGACGGCGGTTGAAATGAACATGAGCACACCCGGAATGCCGAAAGCAACAGCGGGTCCGAGCGACCGCAAAAAGATCGGCATCAGGAGCGAGGCGAAGAACGAGCCGAAGTTGATGATCCAGTAAAAAGCGTCGAACACCACTTTGGCGCGATGTTTGTTCGTCTGATCGAACTGATCGCCGACAAACGCAGCCACACATGGCTTAATTCCGCCGGAACCGAGCGCGATCAGACTGAGACCGATGTAGAAGCCGATGCGATCGTGCACAAACATGGCCAGACACGCCTGACCGGCGCAGTAGACGAGGCTCAGCCAGAAGATGGTGTTGTATTTGCCAAAGAACCGATCAGCCAGCCAACCGCCGAGTAGCGGGAAGAAATAAACACCGATAACGAAGGTGTGAAAAACATCCTTCGCGCCCCGGGCCCGTTCCGATTCGGGTAGATATAGGAGCAGCGAAGAGACGAGGAAAACGGTGAGGATGTTCCGCATCCCATAAAAACTGAACCGCTCGCATCCTTCGTTGCCGATGATGTAGCGGATCTGTCTCGGGATCGGCGCCTGCGGATCCGGCAACGCGCCGGTGGAAGGTAGAACTTCAGTCTCCGCCAGTTTCACAACCCGCGAGCGTAACCCGCAACACTGACTTGTCACGCCCGTACGCGGGATTCGCGTCTTCCGAAAATCCGGGGAGCGCACGCCGCGGTGACCTGGCGATGACGCCCTCGTCATCGCGAACTTTTCCGCTCCGCAAATCCAAGATCGTTTCGGCGAGGGCGCCGAAACGTACACGCGAGGCGCGTGCGCTCCCCGGAACGTCGGACATGGCGTGACGCGGACGAAGTTTCGTGCTTTGTAAAACCTGCATGCGCCGCTGCGCTTTTCTTACTCTCGAAGACTCGACGGGATTCGTTATCGACGATGAGTTGGCTTATGCACCGCTTGCTGCTCTCGGCTGGCAGGTCGATGCGATCTCGTGGCAGCGGCCCAACGTAGAGTGGCACACATACGACGCGGTCGTGATACGATCGACGTGGGACTACATCAACGATCCGGACGCGTTCCTCGATGTTCTGAGTGAGATTGAACGTTCCAGCACACCGCTCTTTAACGGGCTCGATCTCGTCCGCTGGAACATTCGCAAGACTTACCTCCGCGACCTGGCCGAGCGCGGGGTACCTGTCGTGCCAACGATTTGGCGTGAGCGGCTCGAGCCTAACGAGTTGCCGGATCTAATCGAAGAGGTCGGAGCGGCGGAAGTGGTGATTAAGCCGATTGTCGGGTTGAATGCCAGCGGTGCTTTTCGTCTCGACGCCCAGACCGCTCGCGACCGGGCCGATGAAGTCAGCGCTTACTACGCCGACCGCGCATTGCTTGTGCAACCGTTCCTGTCTGCGATCACAACGGAGGGCGAGTTCTCGTTATTCTACTTCAACGGCAAGCATAGCCACACCATCTTGAAGCTGCCGAAGGCAGCCGATTTCCGCGTCCAGGAGGAGCACGGCGGAGTGATCCGCGCTGTCAAAACCGACGATGCGTTACGCGAAGCGGGTGACGCGGCTATTCGTGCAACCGGCACGGTGCCGCTTTACGCCCGGGTGGACTTCGTGCGTGCAAATGAAGCCCTCAACACCCAACCAACAACCCTCAGCTCGGCCGACTACTGGCTGATGGAATTGGAACTCATCGAGCCATCACTTTATTTGCGCATGGATGCCGGAGCGCCGGAGCGTTTCGCGCGTGCGCTAAACGAGCGCGTTATTCACCGGTTGAGAGTTGGTAGATGAGAGATGACAGATCTTGTAGCGGCGTTTGTGTCAAACGCCGAAACTAATAGTTAGGCGCTTGGCACAAGCGCCTCTACAACGCCGCTGCAATGACCGAGCGACTACGCTTCCCCCGCTTTGCTTCTTCCAACTCTCAACCGTCAACCAAAGACTCTCAACTTCCTCGGCAATAGCGCTCATCGCATAGGCGCGCCGGTCTTGCGCAGAACCTCTTGGAAACGCGGCTCGTTGCGCACGCTGTCGTAAAGCTGATCTTGGATCCACCAAAAGATCGGATCGCGGTCTTCCCAAGCTTTCTCGATCCAATCCAAAGCCTTCTCCTTGTCGCCAAGTCCCAAATAAACAGCCGCCCGGTTCGCCGGTGAGACATAGCGCTGCTTCGCTATCTCATCCAACTCGCGCAAGATCTTCTCGGCTTTGGCGCGATCACCCAAAACGGCGGAGGCGTAGCCGACAGAACTGACATACCATGGCAGGTCATCCAACGTCGTAGCTTTCTGAAACTCCGCTCTTGCCTCAGCCTTGAAACCTTTCCAGATCAAGCACCAGCCCAAGATAGAATGAGCGAAACCATTATTCGGATCCAATTCCAACGTCTTGCGGATCTGCGTGGTCGCGTCGTCGTAACGACGCGCCCAGTAAAGAAAGAAGGCGAGGTCTGTGTTCAGGAAAGTATTTAGCGGATCGAGTTCCAGCGCCTTCTTTTCGGCGGCGATCGCTTCGTCATGCCGACCCATTTCCGAGAACGTCCAACCATATTGATCGTAAGCCAGAGCCAGCTTGGGATTCAATTCCACGGCGCGGTCGAGTTTCTTCTCGGAAGTGTGCGGACTCAGCGCACTGTAGAAAGCTGTTGCCACGGATAAATGCGCTTCAGCAAGATTCGGATCAAGCGCGAGCGCCTTCTGCGCCAGTTCCATTTCTTTTGCCCAGGCTTCCCTGCCCGGCATCAATTGCCCACCAGCCCAGCCGTAGGTGTCGGCCAGGCCGCAATAGGCCAAAGCAAAATTGGGGTCTACTTGCAACGCTTGCTCAAAATAATGGATCGCGTTGGTCCAGCCGGCTCGCGTGAACTTGGCGAAATGGAAGCGGCCTAACAAATAAAGACGGTGTGCTTCCGGGTTCTCGGTCGGTTTCTTCGCCAAGGCACGCGCTTCATCGACCCCGAGCTGTACTTGCAATGCCTGGACCACGCGTTTCGCCACGTCGCTTTGCACGGCCAGGATGTCTTTCATGTCGCCGTCATAGGTTTCCGACCAGAGATGAAAGCCATCGGCCACGTTGATAAGCTGGGCCGTAATCCGGAGCTTCTCGCCGGCTTTGCGCACGCTACCTTCCAACACTGCGTTGACATGTAATTGCTCGCCGACTTTGCGGAAGATGTCTTGCGCGTTGTCGCCTTTGAAAGCGAAGGAGGAACTGCGACCTGGCACGCGCAGTCTTTGTACTTTGCTCAGCGCGTTGAGCAGTTCTTCCGTCATGCCGTCGCTCAGATACTCGTCATTCTTATCCGCGCTCAAGTTCACGAACGGCAACACCGCAATCGATTTTTGGTCTGCAGTTGCTGTGCTTGAAGTTGCGGACGAAGTCGGACTTCTGCGCGGTTCAGTCGTCCACCACCAACCGATGCCGAGCAGCACGAGCAAGGCGAGCCCGCCAATCAAAGCGAATCTTCTGTTTGTAGGAACCTCGGCCCGCTTTCCGACCTCTGATTTCGGACCTCTGACTTCTGATTTCTGTTCCCACGGCAGCACGATGCGAAACAAATCCATCGCCACAGAAATGTTTTTCAATTCGGTGGGCGCGAGTTTTTCGAAACGTGCTTCCAGCGCGTTGCGAATCTGACGTTCCACATCCATCGACACGCAAATCCCGCCTGCCCCCGCCAATGGTTCGATTCGTGAGGCGATGTTCACTCCGTCGCCGTACACATCGCCCCCGCGATGCACCACGTCGCCAATGTGAACGCCGATCCTGAGTTCGATGCGTCGATCCGCGGTGACATCATGATTTCGTTTGGCGAGTGTTCGCTGGATTTCGATCGCGCATTGGGCTGCTTCCAAGGCGCTGTGAAACTCGATCAGGAAAGCGTCGCCAATGGTTTTGATTTCAGTGCCGTTAAACCGCGGAAAAATTTTCCGAAGAATTTCTCGATGTTCCTCCAACAATTCCTGGGCCAGCTTTTCGTCCCGCTGGCTCAGCGCGCTATAGCCCACCATGTCGGTGAACATGATGGCCGCGAGCTTGCGTTGTTCGTCGGCGCTCATGGAATTTTCAAACCCGCTTTGCGCAAACCCTCCAGGATCGGCTCCATCAGTCCGCTGGCGAAATGCCAGGTGCCAACGTTGGAGCGCGCGTGCGCGGCGAATTCTGGATCGAGCACCAGAAGATCGCGCACCGCGGCCGCAGCCTCGGCGCGACGGCCGAGATGACCGCAGGCGGAGGCCATCACTAGAAAAGGCCAGAAAAGTCCGGGCACGTCCACCCGGTTCGCACAAGCGAGGGCCTGCTCGTACTCACCTTTTTGGAAATGATTCCAGAGCGGCGCGAAATGCATCCAGCCAGCATGATTGGGGTTGAGTTCCATGGCCCGCCTAACGATGGCGGTGCCGCGCTCGAACTCGCCGGTGTGCACAATCTGCAGGCCCAGGATTCCGAGCGCGTCGGTGTTGAGTGGGTTGAGCGCCATCGCGCGTTCTGCCGCCGGGCGAAAGGCGGCGAGGTCCTGCCGAAAAAAGTGCGTCTGGGCCAGGGCGACCATGGCAAACTGGTTTGCCCGATCCAACTCGACCCCACGCCGGGCCGCGGTTAGGGCTCGATCGAGAGAAGTTGCGTCATGGCCGGGAAAATTGAAGGCGTATTCATCAACTAAGACCTGCGCCAGACATGCCCATAAGGCCGAAGGCCGATTGTCCGACTCCGCCGCCCGTTCCAGCCGGCTCCTCAGCGCGCCATGCGAAGCAGGTGTAATCTGCTCCCGGTAAGCGAACCACTGAAATTGCCATTCCGCCGGGGTGAAGTTGGCTTCATCTTTCTGCCGAGTGGCTTCTCTCATCGAATGGACAAGCACGCCGTAGCTGTCAGCTACGGTCGCGACAACCCGGGACGCAACATCGTCCTGGACCGCGAAAATACTGGAGACCTTCGAGTCTCGATCGTAAGTCTCCGCCCACAGTTGCGCGCCGGTTTCCGTATCGATCAGACGCGCAGAAACGCGGATTGCGGGCGGCTGCTTGCGGACGCTTCCTTCGACGACGTAGCGCGCACCGAGTTCAGCACCCAGTGTCCGCTCGTCTCCGGCCCTCCCTTTCAACCGCGCCGCCGCAGCTCTCGCCACAACGGATAGGTAGGGGAACCGCGAAAGTCCGGTCGTGATATCCTCGCTGAGTGCGTCGGCAAACGATTCGATCTCTGCTCCGCCAGAGCTTTTGAATGGTAGCACCGCGACCCAGAAAGCTTCTTGCGAGCGCGTCGTGCTTGAGGATTTGCTAGCGCTCGTTGCTAAAGTTTGGTCTTCGCCGGGGATTTCCAGCCCCGCCTTGCGCAGG
>DATENS010000127.1:0-8209 GCA_035274925.1 Pyrinomonadaceae bacterium
ACCAATTCCTAAGTGAAGCTCGCGGGCGATGATGATTGTTGAAAGCGACAACCCACCCGCTATCCCGACTATGGTCGGGACCGTCACCCTAACCCTTTCCCATGGGGAGAGGGAAAGATAAGCAGGCGGTGCTGACAAAAATTGACTTCACCCACTATCGGTCTAAAATACTTTCCGTTACCTCCTGACAGAGTTCCCTCCAACATTTTCGCTAAGAGTTTGAAAAGTGGCACCGGGGCGTCCCGCACGTGTAACCCACGCGCAAGATGCGCGTGCCACGTCAAACATCGACCATCATGAATCGATTATTTCCGCTGCTGCTCGCTTGTGTCTTAATTCCGTTAACCGTCACGTGCAAACGTCGCCCGGCCGGTCTGGAAGCACTCGACCCGATCGATCGCCGCTCCAATCTGCCTCTGGGCGCGCCCATCAGTCGCGACCTGGCGCAACTGCGCGAGCGCGGCTCAATCACCGTACTCGCGCCTTACAATTCCACCACTTACTTCATCTATCAGGGAGAGCCGCTCGGCTATGAGTACGAGCTGCTGCGCGCCTTCGCCAAAGATTCCGGCCTCACTCTCAAGATGCTGGTCGTCACCGATCCAAAAAGTCTCTATCCATTACTCAATAGTGGCGAGGGCGACATTGCCGCGGCCCGGCTCATTCCTCCCGACCCTTCTGTCGTGGCTGAGAAGGAAACGCCTGTCGCTTTTACGCGCGCGCTTTACCGCACTGAGCCGGCCCTGGTCCAACAAGAGACCGCGCCTGCCGCCGCCGGCGAGGGCGCGGACAAAGCTCTCCAGCCCGGCCCCGCCGACCAGTTGCCTGAAGTCGATATTCAGGCGCGCCTCGTTACTCAGCCGTCCCAGTTGGGCGGCCGCACGGTCACGCTACCCGAGCAATCTGAATATCGACGCACGCTGATCGAATTGTCCGACGACATTTCCGGAGACATTCACGTCGTCGAAATGGGCGGCAAGATTCAGGACGAGACCCTGGCACAGAAAGTCGCGCGCGGCGAAGTCCAATTCACCGTGATGCAGCGGAACCTGGCCGAGCTGAAGGAAGCTGAATTCAAGAACCTGAAAGTGAAACCCGTCCTGGGCCGGTCGCACAGCGTGGCCTGGGCCGTGCGCAAGAACTCGCCCGAGTTGATGAACGCTCTCAACGACTGGATTGAAAAGAAGAAAGAGAACGGATCATTCTTCGACTCGCTCTATCAAAAGTATTTCATCGATCGCCGTCGTTATCTGGAGCGCGTACAGAGCGAGTACCTCACGTCCACCACCGGCAAGCTAAGCGAGTTTGACCCGCTCATCAAGCAGCATGCGGCGGAACTCAATTGGGACTGGCGGCTGCTCGCCTCACAGACATATCAGGAATCTCGTTTCCGTCCGGCGGCGCGATCGTGGGCCGGGGCGACGGGGCTGCTGCAACTGATGCCAAAAACGGCGAAGGAGTTTGGCGTCACCAACGCCCTCGATCCGGCGGACAATGTTCAGGGAGCGTGTAAGTTTTTGAAGTGGCTACAGCGTTATTGGGAGAAGCGGGTGCCGGATGAGAACGAGCGGCTCAAGTTTGTGCTGGCTTCGTATAATACGGGCGCCGGCCACGTTGAAGACGCGCAGCGATTGACGGAAAAGTATGGTGGCAATCCGCAAAAGTGGGACGACGTTGCCTAGTGGCTTTTACAGAAGTCGACTCAGCAATATTCTTCGGACGCAGTGGTTAAGTTTGGTTTTTGCCGCGGGCTGGAGCCGGTGAATTACGTCACCAACATCCTCGAGAGGTTTGATCATTACAAGCAGTTCGTGGTGACGTAGATCTATTGATTCATTGTTTCATTGATCCATTGATTCAATGAGTCAATGAAACAATGAGTCAATGAATCAATGAAACACTGAGTCACTGACAGTCTTGTGCCTTTCCCCGCATGCGTGTATCCTTCGCTCGCCCTTCCCGCGCGCTCTTCCCGCAGTTTGAATTCAGAGGTACACGAGGATGAAACACTGTCCAAAATGTGAGTTTAGATTTCCCGACTTTCGTCGAGTGTGCGATTTTGACAACACGGAGTTAGTCAACGCTCCGGAGCCACGGCCCCTGGTAAAAGTAAGACCATCACCGCCTCCGTCACGCTTTCGAAGCGCGTTGGATTCGCCGGCGTTGTGGACAAGCTTGTTGCTGCTAGTCTTCGTGTCCGGCTCGTTTGTGGTTGTATATTACGATCCAGTCAGTCAGCCCAAACCCGTCGCTAAAGATCAACCTCCGCCGCCTTCACTTTCCGTTGCACGATCCTTGGAGCAGTCGCCCGCCGTAATCAAAACACCTGTACCGTCGAAGCGTGTCGGCCGCAGGAACTTGACCTTGGACACGTTGCCAACGTCATCCTCTGCGAGGCTGCGACGGCCCGTAACGGTTGAGCGCTCAATGGCGCGACTGCCGTCAACCGGTTCGCGGCAATCATCGGGACTTCATCCATTTAGTTACGCGCAAGATCGATCCAGCAAGTCAACGACAGCTCTGCGGGTCACCAGCCCGACCAGCCGGGTTCCCCTGGCGGGCACTCCGCGTGCGGCGGTGGATGCGACCGGGTCGCGAAGAGATGCGCGCGCCAGTGAGCGCCGTCCCCAGCAGATTTCAGATAAGAAGGGACCAAGACTGGTTGCGATGCTGAAGTCTACCTGGCAGGTTTTGAAGAGGCCATTCAAGTTCTAGCGCCGGCCCCGTCGAAGACGCACTTGGAGCGCAGGCATCCTGCCTGACGTAGATCCATTGGTTCATTGATTCATTGATTCAATGAGTGAATGAGTAAATGATTCAATGGCTGAATCAAGCAGCCACCAGTTCCCTGGCGTGAGGAATTTCGCTTGGAGACACGGGTCTCACATCGTCGGCTTCGAGAGTTGCAACGGCTGCCGTATGTCCGTCGAGGGCGACGAATTCTACTTCATAAGCCTCACCATCACGGTACACATGAACGACGGTACCAACATCACCCGCTTCCAGGCCCTTGTCTGGGATTGGCGATTTCAGCACGACTCGCGCATGTTCCTTAATCGTCATGGTCTAGTTCCTTCCTTGGATAAGCGGTCACCAAACGTGGGCGCTGATCACCCTTGTCTATGATCCAGACAGTTCGGACTCCGGAAGACATCCCCGATCGCAACTTCAGGCGTCCGTCAACAATATACTTCATGCCGTGCACAGATTCCACGCTTGCCACTATTTCACTTTCCGCCGCCAGCCGTACCAGGGAACGCGCTAGAACAGGCCATCTCTCGGGGAAAAAACCCAATCCGATGAAGAATGCAGCCTTGCCACCGTTGTCCGGATGGGACCGATTAAGCAGATAATCCAAAACCTTTTCCGCTCGACAAGAGCCAAATGAGCATTGGGGAGTCTCATGGAAAGCCTGCCGAAATCTTAACAGGCTCGTCCAGTAATGTTTTTTGCATTGGTTTTGTTCATTGGCTCATTGGTTCATTTGTTCAATGAGTCAATGATTGAATGAGTAAATGAGCGAAATTTTTCTGGGCGTGATATAAGCCTTCTACTCCAAACTTCTACAAGAGGGGATCGTAAAAGCAGTGGCAAAACAAAAGGCTAAACCAAAAACCTCAGCAACCACGAAAACCAAAGCAACTAAGAAAACAGCTAGCAAACGCGCTTTGGGTGCGGTCGATACTTCGGCAGGGATTCAAATCTACGTCTCGACGGACCGGGGTAGGAACTTCTCTGTCACAGGGCACGGTCAAATCGACACCAATAATAAAACGGCGGTGATCGACTGGATCGATAACTGGAACGGTGTTCCCAGACTCCACCCATACTATAGCTATCAGCTGAAAGCGGGCGGCCAAACCTTCCCTGCCAGGATGACCTCGATTACTTACCCCGGCCAACCCGCTGCCTACTTCCAGCTTCTGTGAAAACGTTCGAGCGGTCTGCCACATTTCCTTCTCCCTTTGGGGAGAGGGTAGGGTGAGGGCTTACTGGCAACTCGTATTTGGATTTCACGCAGGAGGCGTGACCGAAGATAGCCAGGCGCGTGAAGTCCGTACCACCTGCGTCAGCGGGTGGACCTCTGACCTCTGATCTCTGACCTCTGACTGGTGAGGGTGCGAAGCATTTCTGTCCCTCTCCTTTTTGGGGGAGGTTAGGTGAGCGTGCGAAGAAAACTGCTTTCTGCCTTCTGCCTTCCCTCACCTCGGCGCCACAGTTATCTTCCCCAGCCGCCCCGTAGTCCCTTCGAGTCGCGTTTCCCTCGGCGCCGTCGAACATTTCCCGGGGTTGATGTAGTAATAACTCTCCCTCGCCGTGATCGATTTCGCGAAAGTAAATTCGTACTGATTCGGAAAAGGATCTACCGCGTAAGGATTGTTCAACCTCCGGCCGAGCTCGTGCCGGCGATCGTGCAATTCCAACATCCATTCGTGCAGGCTCTTCGAAAACGGCGCGGGATTGCCGGTCTTCCGGCTGCGTGAGGGGTCCAGCTTATTGCCTGACGGTCCCGAACCCTTTAACTTCAAGATTTCCCACAACCTTTGTTCATAGATCTCGATGAACACCCCATTTGAATAGACGGTCATATTCCAAAGCGCCGACTCGACATCCTTTTCGTCGTTGATGCCTTTCGTGTGACCTTCATCTGACTGGTCGTCGGCCGTTTTCTTATCGTTGTTGGTTTGAAAGCCCGTGAACTGGTTATAGACAGTCCCCTGATCGGTGGCCCAATTGCTGGGACAGCCGTCCTCGGTTCCGCCTTGCGTGCCATGAGGCAGCAGGATCGCCCTCGGAAGTAATGGTGGCGCCGCAACGGTGACTCCACGGCCCCGGATGCATGCGCTCAGAGGAGGAACCTCGTCCTGCCTCAATTGGCCCAGTCCGCTCTGTTGCACTACGAACAGTTGGCCCGTGTTCTGATCGATGCGCGTGCCATCGGGATCGACAAAGCGGCCCTTGCGCATTTGTTCAAGTATTGTCTTTGTCTGAACATGCGCATCGAGATCGTCATCAATCGTCGGCGATCCCGGCGCCAGCGGCCCTTTGCGGTCGCTCAAAGTATCACCCATAAAATTCTTTCTGTTCGTGACGCGTGGGAACCCGGCCGGAATCAATTGATAGCCAATCGACTTGCGCTGGTAGAAAGCTTCGTAAATGGCATTGCCCACATGCCGGTAATATTCATAAAGTTTCTCCGGCGTATATCCCGACTCGGCCCAAATCTGCGTATTGCACTTGCAACCGCGATCCAGCCTCCCGTCGCCGTCGCTATCCTCACATCGCTTCGGCAGCCGCGCTTCCGAGCTGAAAAGATTCGCCCCCGACATCTTCACGTGCGCCAGCGCCTGGAACCAGCGCGCATCACTGGTCACGTGTCGCGCCAAAGCTCTAATCATCGCGATATAAAGCTTTCGATATTCGAGATCGGCCGGCGATCCAAGCTCTATTTCACGACCACAACCGCCCTCTTCGGCGGTATCTTTGAAGATAAGGTTCTTCACCGGCCTCTGTCCTGCTACAAAAATCCAGGCAGGCGTGCCGTAAGCTCCGGCCTTCACATCGAGGGTGAAAAGCTTCCCGTACTTAACCGCCTGGTTCATTTCACGATCGAGATGCTTCCAGACGAAAGCATCGGGCGTTGGTTGAATGTCATTCCAGCGCAGACGGATTGTCACTCCGGTAACGTCGGGATTGCTCCAGGTTTCTTCGAGAGTCTCGTAGGGGTTGCCTTCCTCAGGACACAACCTCTCACCGCCAGCTGAGACCGCGCTGGTTTTGCACGGGCCCTGGCGCGGCATCGTACAGCGACAAGGTATCGTAGCGCCCACCTTTCGGATGCCGGGCCCGTCCGGCCCAAGCGAAAAAATTCCCGAAACGCCGAAGCGCTTCGGTCCATCGAATTCATTGGGACCGTTAGTGAAAGGGCGTCGATGATTTGAATCGCTCACGCCGCAGACATCCGTCTCGCTACCATTTCTCCCGGGATAAGTAATCTGCACAATCGAGTCCGTCCGCCCCAGACCCACCCACCTGACTGTATCGCCTTCAGTGATGTTGAGATCGACCGGCTCAAACGTCCCATCGGAATTGACGGTGACGATATGAGTTCGAGGTGGCGCCGTTGCCTCAGTCCTCGCCGGCGGCGCTATCTGAGTGAAGAAAGCCGCTGTCCAAACCAAACCTGCGGTGATGGTTAAGATCGTTTTCATGGATGCGAGTCTCCGTGATTAATGGTACGCACGCCTCCGGCGTGCTGTCTCTTTTCAATTCCTCTCCATTTGGGAGAGGTTGGGTGAGGGCGAGCATATAGTCACGCCTCCCGCGTGCTTTTCGTTTAGAGGCTGGCTACCGCCCGCCATTCTGTGCTTGACGCCGCTTTTGTGGTTCCAAGTTGGCGAAGCCAACGACATATCGGTAGCCCACGGCGCCAGCCGTGGGTACACAGCTAATCATTAGACCCGAGCCCCGGAGGGGCGGCATATGTCGCTCGCTTCGCGAGCTATGACACATTTTTTGCTCGTTCACCCACAGCTTGCGCTGTGGGCTACTAATATCGCCGTCGGCTTCGCCAACTCTCTTAATTCCTTTGCGTCAGATCAAAGAGCAATCCCGCGCCCCAACACCCCGATGAAAATCACTGCGGTTAAAGCTCCCACCACAATCCAACCAATCCTCCGAGGAATGATCAAAGGCTCTCGGTCCGCAGTCTGAATTTGAGGCAGGAAGAACGGCAGCAGCAAAAGCCAAATCGTCAAACCAAAAGTGCCGCCCGCCGCTTCCAACTGCGCGATCTTCTGATCGAGCTGACTAAACAAAGCGGATGTGACGGTGAGCACGCCGCCAGTCAGATAGGCCGGCAGCACGAGTCTCCATGCAATCGCGCGCGCCTCTCTTCCTTCAATGCCGACCAGCCGCGCCAATTCAATTCGACAAAGACGAAACGAAAACCACCATGCTATCGCCCCGGCCAGCGCCACTGCCGGTCGCCAAAACATTTGCCCCGGCAGGTTCTGAATCAGAATGTATGAATCACCGAACTTGATGATGGGCGCCACGGCGATGTACGTGGACGCGAGAAGAAGATTCACCGCCATCAACAGCCACAGAAAATATGTCAGAACCGCCCGCGGTAGCGGGCGGGCCCGGCTTGTCAGAACCACCTGCGTCAGCGGGGGGCCCGTGCTTGTCATAACCGCCTGCGGTAGCCGGTGGGTCTGAGCGCGGCGCAGCAGCCCCAGACATACCAGCCCCAAGGCAAAGTTAGCCGTGCTTCCCGCCGCCACAATGATGTTGTATTTCCACGTCGGCGGAAACGTAGCAAGAGGAATATTTGTGCTGGAGAGGATTGTGCACTTAGTGCCCATGACGAGCGCCATGCCACAGTGGCCAACAATCTCGTGAGCGACGTTCAAGCCGGCATAAGCTATAACCGCAACCGAGATTACAGTGAGGAGATCAATCTGTTGTTTTGCTTCCACTGATTATCGAATGATGCTTTTCCTGAACAGATCCTATTTAATTATTCCCGTCCACGCAGCAAGCCCAATAGGCACGAACAAGCTGCCAATAATAATGTGAATCTTCTTGTAAAGAATCGCCCACCTTCGGTCGTCCCGAGGTGTCCACAAATCCGCTTCGCCCAACTTTATTATTGGCAGAAACAAATCCAGGCTGTACCAAAAGGGATGATACTTTTCCGCATAATCGGCCGCATCTTTCCCGTCCTTTGTTCTCATGCCTCGCTCACTGCGAAAGACAATGATGCCAATAACCAGAAAACCTAGACTCCAGTAGAGGAGATTCTGAAGTCGCTTACCGTTTATCGCTAAGAAACGCGCAGTACTTCCTTAGCTTCTTGACGTCAATTTTGCTCAGGTCCAGGAGGCGGTTGCGGCCGTTGGCCGCTTGCAATCTCCAGCGCCATTCGCCGCTTGCGTCCTGGTAGTAGTAGTAGGTCATTGGTTTTCTCCGTGAATGGTGAAGCGTGAATCGTGAATAGAAGTGAGTGGTGGGCCTGCCCTTAGTTGGCGAAGCCAACGACATATCCGTAGCCCACAGCGCCAGCTGTGGGTAAGCGTGGCCATTAGGTCCCAAGCCCCGGAGGGGCGATATATGTCGCTCGCTTCGCGAGCTTTGGACATTTGTTTTGCTCGTTAACCCACAGCTGGCGCTGTGGGCTACTGATATGTCGTCGGCTTCGCCGACT
>DATENS010000128.1:0-24486 GCA_035274925.1 Pyrinomonadaceae bacterium
GAGGGAGGGCCCGATCCGAAAGCAGGCCCTTGCTTACGCGCGGGCTTCTGACACTCTCTTGAAGTAGAACGGCTATTGTATTGAATCAAGTCCGAATCGCGAAATTGCTACTTTGCTGAACGCTTTGCTAACATCCAGACGCAGCATGCAGACATCCGGGTTGGGGATCTCAAAAGAGCTGAGGTCGCGTTTCGAGTCTGCGACGCGCGTGGTGGTGCTCACGGGCGCGGGCGTATCGGCGGAATCCGGCGTGCCCACTTTTCGTGGTGGGGGACGAACCGCAGTCTGGAAAGGCATGCCCTTCGACGTGATCTCGTCGGGCCGCATGCTCGAAAGTGACCTGCCCGCGGTCTGGGAATGGTTCAACTATCGTCGCGGCGTGTTGCAGACGCTGGCGCCAAACGCGGCGCATCAGGCGCTGGCGCGTTGGCAGGATCGGTTCGCGGACTTTTGCCTGGTCACGCAAAATGTCGACGGGCTACATCACGCGGCCGGATCGCGCGACGTGACTGAGTTGCACGGGAATGTCTGGCGCGGGCGCTGCCTCGAATGTGGGGCTAGCCACGACTTGCGCGCGATGGGATTCACTGAAGGCGTGCCGGCTTGTGTGGATTGTGGCCACGCGTTGCGTCCCGACGTTGTGCTGTTTGGCGAGCTTTTGCCGGCCGGGGCTTTTGGGAAAGCGGCGGCTAAAGCCGAGCGCTGCGAGATTTGTTTCGTGGTAGGAACATCCGCACTGGTTTACCCGGCGGCGTCAATTCCGGAAATTGCGAGCGCGGCCGGCGCCTATCTGGTAGAGGTGAACCCCGAGCCGACGCCGCTTTCGGGACTGTGCGATGAAGTGTTGAACGGAGCTGCGGGCGAGATATTGCCGCTGTTCGATCTGAAGAGTGAGACAGTAGGGCAAACTTAAGTTTGCCTAACAGTTTGCGATAACGATGAGCGCGAAGATTACAAAACTTGAAGGCCGATCACGCAAGGCGGCAAAACCGCGTGTGGATCTCGATCGCATCGCGCGCGGCGTCAGGCTCATCCTCGAAGGTATCGGCGAAGATCCCGAGCGCGAAGGGTTGCGCGAGACGCCACAGCGCGTCGCTGAGATGTATGCCGAGCTCACTGCCGGCATGCGCGAAGATCCGAGCGAGCACATCGTCCCGCTTTCAGGCAACAAGCACGACGAGATGGTCATCGTTAAGGACATCACCATCGCGTCGTTGTGCGAACATCACCTCGCGCCGTTCGTTGGCAAGTGCCACATCGCCTACATTCCCAAAAACGGAAACATCCTGGGAGTGTCTAAGCTGGCACGCCTGGCAGAGGGTTTTTCGCGGCGTCTGCAATTGCAGGAACGTTTGACCACTGAAATCGCAAACACCCTCTTTGAGCGGCTGCGTCCGCTCGGTGTGATGGTGGTGATCGAGGCTGAGCATGCATGTATGACTCTGCGGGGCGTGAAAAAATCAGGCGCCATGACCGTGACGTCCGCAGTGCTCGGTGGTTTTCGCAAGGACCCGCGCACGCGCGCTGAGGCGATGGCTTTGATCACGGGCAAATAGGAGCCCAACTTTCTGGTTCGTGTGGCTTTAACCCGCTAATCTGGCTAAACTGAACAGGCAATGGAACGGATCAATACCAAACTGATTGGACAAGACTCCGGCATTCCCAAGGAGTATCCATATATCACCCGCCAGCCCGGTGTTAGAGGTGGCAACCCAATTGTCGCCGGTACCAGGATTGGAGTGCATGACGTAGTCGGGTTGTTGCAGAATGGAGAAACCGTCGACAGTATTACCACGCAGAGTTACCCGAACTTAACCCGAGCTCAAGTTTACGAGTGCCTGGCGTACTACGAAGACAATCGCGGAGAGATTGATTTGCTTATTGCCCGTCAGATGGCTTCCAGCGAGACATCGTGAGGTTCCTTTTCGACCACGACGTACCTGACGACATGGCTTATGGGCTAAGCGCGATGGGGCACGAGGTCTTCAGGCTGCGAGAATTGATTCACCCGCAAACCTCCGATGAAGATGTTCTGCGCGTTGCCGCAGAGAAAGATTGCGTGCTAGTGACCTGCAACCGGGACGATTTTCTGGTTGCCGCGCGCGAGATCCCTCATGGCGGAATCATCATCCTCATTCGGCGTCGTGCGCGCGTCCGGGAAAGAACGGCGTTATTACGCCTTTTGGATAGAGCCGGTGACGAAGGAATCCGCAACAACATCAATTTTGCTTAACAAGAGTCGGGAAATTTCCATGAGAACAAGATCAGTAATCACACTGCTATTAATCACGCTGGTAACAACCGCCGCCGCGCCTGCCCAACGCACGCGAACCATGTCCAGTCCGATCCGCGAAGATGCTTTGCGCGCGCATGTGAAGTTTCTCTCAGACGATCGCCTGGAAGGACGCGGCACCGGAGCCAAAGGCGGAGAGACCGCCGCCCTCTACATCGCCGAACAATTCGAAGCAATGGGTCTGAAGGGCGCCGGCGCAAAGGGAAGTTTCTGGCAACCGGTTTCTCTGGTGGGAGTCAAAGCCGATCCAAAAACCGAGCTGCGCATCAACGGGCCGGAAAAAGCCGAGGCATACAAGTTCGCCGACGAGTTCGTGGCTTTTACCGGCGCACAGACCGAACGCGTTTCAGTGAATGCGGATCTGATCTTTGTCGGATACGGCATCAACGCGCCTGAGCAGAACTGGAATGATTACAAAGGCGGCGCCGAAGATTATCGCGGCAAGATCCTGGTGATGATGGTCAACGATCCGCCGGCGACCACAGCCGAACCGGATCTCTTTGGCGCCCGGCGACTGACTTACTACGGCCGCTGGACCTACAAATTCGAAGAAGCGGCGCGCCGCGGCGCAGCCGGGGTCATCCTGATCCACACGGATGAGTCGGCAGGGTATGGCTGGAACGTAATCCGGACTTCGAACGGGTCGTGGCGGTTCGATATCGCGCGCACCGACAGCGACAAGACTCCTTTTCTTAAAGTCCGTTCGTGGATCACTGACGAAGCGGCGCACCGCATGTTCTCGCTGGCGGGCCACAATCTCGACGACCTTCGCCGGCAGGCGGCTTCACGCGACTTCAAACCGGTGAAGTTGAACCTCACTGGCTCGATCGATCTGAACAGTGAAGTGAAGCGGGTTGAAGCGCCCAACGTCGTCGCTATTCTGCCGGGCCGTGATCCAAAGCTTCGAGATGAATATGTAGTCTTCACCGCGCACTGGGACCATCTGGGCATCGGCGCGCCGAACAAAAACGGCGACACGATCTACAACGGCGCGTTGGACAACGCCACGGGCGTGGCATCAGTTCTGGAAATCGCGCGGGTTCTGTCCACACTTCCTGCGGCGGAACGGCCGCGGCGTTCAATTCTGTTCTTGATCCCCACTGCGGAAGAGCAGGGATTGATCGGCGCGGAATGGTATACGCGGCATCCGCTCGTTCCGATTAACAAGACTGCCGCGAACGTGAATCTGGACTCAATGAATATTCTCGGACCCACACACGACTTTGTTCCGCTCGGCGCTGAGCGCTCAACCTTGAAAGCGGTGGTGGAGGGCATCGCCCGCGAACGCGGGTTGCGGATTTCGCCCGATCCGCGGCCCGAACAGGGTTCTTTCTATCGCTCAGATCATTTTCCTTTTGCCAAAGCCGGTGTGCCTTCGATCAGTCTGAAAGAAGGCAGCGATTACGTGGGCCGTCCCAAAGACTGGGGCCAGAGGAAGTTTCAGGAATACAACCAGGCACACTATCACCAGCCTTCGGACGAATTTCGCGATGACTGGGACTTCAAAGGCATGATCCAGGAAGCTGACTTTGCCATGGCTATCGGCCGGCGGGTCGCCGACGCGCCTGCGATGCAAAAGTTCAATCCGAACGACGAGTTCGCGAAGAACAGCAAACGGTAAAGGTCAGTAAATCGTTAATCGTTAATCGTAAATAGAAGTTGGTTTTATCACTGAATTGTTGATTGCGTTCAGACTCAACTATCTCTCAGAGCCGAAATATCTATGGTTGACCGACCAGCTCGATGAGATCGGCCGAATGCTGACTGGTTTATCCCGGTACGTGCAAAAGAAGGCTCGATAACGATTTAACCAATTGGTCTTACACTTGCTAGCAATCGCTATAGCGATGGGCTAGGGATTCCAGAACTCTATTTACGATTTACGATTTACTATTTACCAGGTATGACCTTTTACGTAACGACCCCCATCTATTACGCGAACTCGTTGCCGCATCTTGGTCATCTCTACACGATGATTGTGGCGGACACGATCGCGCGCCATAAGCGGCAACAGGGAGTCGAGACATTCTTTCTCACCGGCACGGACGAGCACGGCATCAACATCGAACGCGCTGCTCAACGCAACAACCGCACCCCAAAAGAACAGTCTGACTTCGTCGTCAACTACTTCACTAAAATGACGAGCGCCTTCAGTCTCGACACCGCGCATGGCGGCTATGACATCTTTATGCGCACCACTGAGCCGTTTCATTACGAAGGCGTAAGCGAACTTTGGCGGCGCGTAGCGAAAGCGAAAACGCCGAAGGGCAGGAACGCCCTGTACAAAGGACATTACGAAGGATGGTTCTGCGCGGCGTGCGCGGCGTACAAGACTGAGGACGAGTACGCCAAATCCGCGAACGAAGGCGAGCCGCCCACCTGCCTGGTGCACGACACGAAATTGGATCGCGTCTCGGAAGAAAGTTATTTCTTTCGCTTGTCCGATTACGATGAAGCGTTACTGGACCTCTACAACGGACGCAAGGATTTCGTCAGGCCCGAGGCGCGGCGCAACGAGGTGAAGAGTTTCGTCGGCGGCGGTTTGCAGGATCTGTCGGTGAGCCGTTTGAAGACATCAGTGAGTTGGGGCGTTCCGGTTCCCGATGATCCCAATCACACGATGTACGTCTGGTTTGACGCGCTGACGAATTACATCACCGCAATTGGTTTCGGAAACGAACAACAGGATCGCGCCGTAGGTTTTGATAAGTTCTGGCCCGGGCTTCACCTCGTCGGGAAAGACATCCTTCGCTTTCACGCGGTCTACTGGCCCGCGTTTCTGATGGCGGCCGGGCTCGAACAGCCCGTGGGAATTTATGCGCACGGGATGTGGCTTGATCCGAACGGCCGGAAAATGTCCAAGACTCTCGGCAATACTATCGAGCTCGACATCCTGCAGCGCCATTTTTCCACCGACGCGATTCGATACTTCTGCCTGCGCGAAATGGTTTTTGGCAGCGACGGCCGCTTTGGCTATGAAAACCTGATCGACAGGACCAACAGTGACCTGGCCAGCGGCCTTGGCAATCTCTCAAGCCGTACACTGACGATGATCCATCGTTATCGCGACGGCCGCGTCCCTTCCGGAAAGATTTCCGATGAAGGGGTGCTGCCGGCAAAGCGCGCGGGCGTCGATAACGACGACATGGCCATTGCCAGTTTTGTTGAGCATGCGCGCGATGAGTTTATCCGGCACTTCGAAGACTTTGCCTTTAGTCGCGCGCTTGAAGAGGCGTGGGCGATCGTCGCCCGTACTGACAAAATGATCTCGGACGCGAAACCCTGGGACCTGGCCAAGGACTCCGGCCAAACGCAAACGCTCAACGCCGTGCTGTATCGAGCAGCCGAATCGCTGCGCTGGCTGTGCGTTCTTTTGTACCCGATCATTCCCGGTTCGGCGCGTGAGATTTACCGGCAGCTCGGCGTGGATATGGATCCGGCATCAATTGATCCCCGGCAGCTTAAGTGGGGCGAGTTGGCGGAAGGCGGCGCGATCGGCGAAGTGCAGCCGCTCTTTCCCCGAATCGATAAGGCGAAAACTATGGAAGAGATAAAAGGACAGAGATCGGATCTGGGAGATCAGAAGTCAGAAACGGCGCCGGCCGTAGTCGAGGGCACAAACTCACAAGGCTCAGGCCAGCATGCGACCGAAGCCGATGCCGTTCCCGGCGTTGCCTACATCGACATCAGCGACTTTGCGAAGATCGATCTGCGCGTGGGCGAGGTGCGTACCGCGGAAAGAGTTCCTAAAGCCGACAAGCTCCTGCTCATCACCGTCGATATCGGCGAAGCACAGCCCCGCCAGATTCTTGCCGGCATTGCGCAGTATTACGAGCCTGAGAAACTTATTGGCCGGAAAATAGTTGTCGTGTCTAACCTAAAACCGCGCAAGCTTCGCGGGTATGAATCACAGGGCATGCTGCTGGCGGCTTCGATTGGCGAAGAAGGGAAGCCGGTGATTGCAACTTTCACCGAAGACGTGCCCAATGGCGCGCGGTTGAAGTGAGGGCGGTCTTACCGTTCTTTGCGGGCTTTGCGACTTTGCGTGAAATCAAAAAGTGGCAATCTCACGCAAAGGCGCAAAGACGCCAAGGGTAGATTAGTTTGAGTCTGCGAATGATTAATCTTGCCGGACGATTCACCTGCATCATCCTCGCGCTGAGTCTTGCCTGCGCATCGACCATCGCTCAGACCGTCACAACTCAATCCGTAACGACGAGGCCCGTCCTGGAGTTGGGAGTCGAACTATTAAGCCAACGCTACTGCGCGGCCAGTGACGCCTCGACATCGCTGGCCATGGATCTCAGGCTGCGTTACACGAATCGAACCAACCAGAAAGTCATTCTCTATAAAGGCCACGATTTGTTTTACCAAACCAGAATTCGCCGCCCGGCGCAGGGAACCAGAGCCGCATACGACCTTCTCCATATCAATTCGCGCTACTGGGACGAGGAGTTCGAGCCAATCGATCGGCCATCACCGGGCCGAGTTTTCGTGACGCTGGCGCCCGGTCAGTCGTACGAGCGGCTCATGACAATTGGAGTTTCGATTGTCGGTGACGAGGCTGTTCGCGGCGATAACGCGATTCGCGCGGGCGAGCACACGCTGCAGATGACTGTTTCGACGTGGTACAAGACCTGGCCGCTGGGCCAGAAGTTGCGCGCGCAGTGGCAGACGAAAGGGCATCTTTGGCTGGAGCCGGTTGTGTCAACTCCGATCCGCTTCGTAGCCGAGCGGCCTCAATCAATTCCAGCGTGCAGGTAAGACAGAAGACAGTAGACAGTAGGCAGTAGGTAGATGTTAGCAGTTCGTTGAAAGTTGTCACGGATACCCTGCGCTTTGATACCACTGACAACTGACCACTGACCACAGCCCGCTCATTTCCCCGTCCACTGCTTCACATTCACAACTCGATCAATTTCTTTTTCGAGATCGGTGAGGCGTTCGATCCCACTAAGGCCGCGACAACCGTGATAGTGTTTCACCGTCTTGCTGCGGCCCTGCCAGGTCAGTGAAGTGATGGCTGAGGGCATGTCCGTCCAGGGTTGTGGACAGCTCTTGGTTCCGGGCTCAATCGAATCGGGCAGGTTGAAGTAATAGATGTTCGTGAACTGCATTACGAGATCCTCGAGCTTGGCGCGGCTGATCCGGCTGGTGGCTTTGCCGACCTTCTTCACAAACTGCAGGCCCTCGTATTCCACGCGGCCGTCTGAGTAGATCGCCAGTTTGTACATCGGGCAGGTGCCGAAGCAGGCGGTGCGTTCGAGAGTGATTACTTTCTCGCGCCGCCGCGCTGACGATGCGCCGGCCTGACTGAGAGCCGGCATCAGGCAACCGAGGACGGCCACTGCTATTAACATCGCGGTTATTGAACGACGCATTTCCTTCCTCCTGATCCGATCCGGGGCGCGTGTGCGCCTTTGCATGAGATGCTTCGGATCATACTCGGGTTCGACGTATTATCAACACTCATATGCCGTTCGTTGATTCACACTGTCACATCGATGGTCCCGAATACGACGCCGATCGCGACGAGGTGATCGCGCGCGCGCACGATGCGGGTGTGACCGCGATGCTGAACGTCAACGGCGGCGATCCCCATAGCGGCGCATTTGAACGCACGATCGACCTCGCTGAAAAACACAAATCGATATTTGCGGCGATCGGCGTTCATCCCCATGACGCGAAATTGTTCGACGAAGCCGTGGAGAAACGTCTCGTCGATCTCATCGGTCAAAGCAAACGCATTGTGGCCTGGGGAGAGATCGGTCTCGACTATCATTACGACTACTCGCCGCGCGATGTGCAGCGCGAGGTATTCCGGCGCCAATTGCGCCTGGCGCGCAGCCAATCGTTGCCGGTGGTGATTCATTCGCGCGAAGCGGACAATGACACGATTGAAATCCTGCGCGACGAGCTGACGGGTTACGCCCCTGCGGGCGTAATGCATTGCTTCGGTGGCGGCCTGGCGCTCGCCCACAGTGCGGTCGCGCTCGGCTTCTACATTTCGTTTGCCGGCAATTTGACGTTCAAGAATGCCGAGGACCTGCGCGCCATCGCGCGGCAACTACCTTTAGACCGCTTGCTTGTTGAGACTGATTGTCCTTATCTCACTCCGGTCCCGTTTCGCGGCAAACGAAATGAGCCCGCGCGCGTAGTCGAGACGGCGCGGCGGCTGGCTGAACTTCACGGCCGGGACGCGGAAGAGATGGGCCGGCTTACCAGCGAGAACTTCGCAAGGTTGTTTCGGTTATCCATAGATTACACAGAATAGGAATGCAAACAGGTAAGGGGCCTCGCTCCCAGTCGGCGCAGCCGACGACATATCAGTGGCCCACAGCGCCAGCTGCGGGTGCGCGTGGGCGTCTATCGCCCGAGCTTGCGAAGCGAGCGGCATAATCACACCCAGAAGGGAGGCATCGTTATCCAGATATCGCTGTCGGCTGCGCCGACTTTATGCGATCCGCCCCATTGAGAAGACTTTCACATGCGCTTCTTTTGATGTTATTCTCGATGCCAATCAGTCATGGCGCAGCAAAATTCATTCGACATCGTTTCCCAGGTTGATCGCGCGGAAATTTCCAACGCCATCAATCAGACCATGAAGGAAGTGCAACAGCGCTTTGACTTCAAAGGCAGCCATGCCACCGTGGCTTTGGAAGAGAAGGAACTGGTGCTCTCTGCGGAAGACGAAACCAAGCTGCGCAACATGAACGATATCCTGCAACAGAAGCTCGTGCGCCGCGGCGTGCCCTTGAAGGCACTCAGCTATGGCAAAGTCGAGCCGGCCGCCGGCGGCACCGTGCGTCAGCACGTGCAGATTCAGCAGGGCATCCCGCAGGAAAAAGCAAAGGATATTGTGAAGTCGATTAAAGATTCGAAGGCCAAGGTGCAGGCCTCGATTCAGGGTGACATGGTGCGGGTTTCCGGAAAGGACCGCGATACGCTGCAGCAGGTAATCGCCGGCTTGAAAGCCAAAGACTTTGGCATCAACATGCAATTCACGAATTACCGGAACTAATGAGGTCTCAGATCTGAGATTGGAGATCTCAGATAACTCGAAAGACAATGCCAACTGCCAGCCAATCAGTGCTACTCGACGACGTTCGACTGACGGCCAAGCGAATCTTCGATTTGATCTCGCCTGAGTTGCAACTGGTCGAAGAGGAATTCGAGCAGCAGGCGCGTTCGAACATTCAGGTGATTGCCTACATCGGTGATTACCTCCGCCGTTCAGGCGGCAAGCGCGTGCGGCCGGCGTTGACCATTCTTTCGAACTACGCTGCCGGGGGCGATGGCTCGAACTACAGTTCGATTCGCATGGCCACCGTGATGGAGTTTCTGCACACGGCCACCCTCGTGCACGACGATGTGATTGACAAAGCCGAGAAGCGCCGCAATCGTCCTTCGATCAATTCAGAGTTTGGAAACCAGACGGCCGTGTTGATGGGCGACTGGTTATACATGAGCGCATTTGAGACCAGTCTCGCGGAACGCTCGCTACCGATTCTCGATATCCTGACTGCCGTGACCCGCCGCATGACTGAAGGCGAACTGCTTCAACTGACGCTGTTGGGGCGCACGGATATTTCGGAAGAACAGTACTTCGATGTGATAGCACGAAAGACGGCATACCTCTTCAGCGCTTGCTGTGAGATTGGAGCGCTGCTGGGCGGCGCGGACCCGGCCACGCAATCCAAGCTGCGCGATTACGGAATGAACCTGGGCATAGCGTTTCAGTTGGTCGACGATTTGCTCGACTTCACCGGCCACGACGCGGTGCTGGGCAAGCCGGCGGGCGCGGACCTGGTCGAAGGCAAAGTTTCGCTGCCATTGATTTTCCTGCTCCAGCGCGAACCTGAAATGCGCAACCCGATCCAGACAGTAATCAGTGACAATGGCCATGCGACTGTCGCGCGCAATGTAATTCTGGAAGCGTTGGAGCGCTCGGGCGCTTTACATCTCGCCAAAGAGCGCGCGGTAGAGTACGCGGAAGCTGCCCGCGCGTCGCTTGACGGCCTGAACCACACCCCTCACGCCGAAGCGCTTGCTTCGATTCCTGCCTATATTGTTGAACGGGATCGGTAAGACTTATCCACAGATTACGCAGATAGAAGTGGTCAGTGGTCAGTCGTCCGTGATCCGATGTTGGCGGTTCGTTGTGCGTTGTAACGAATACCTTTAGCTTTGGATACACTGACAACTGACAAACTGACAACTGACTACTGACTGTCTTATCTGTGTAATCTGTGGATTTCTTCTGCTAAAATCGGCCCGTGGCTAACGAGACCCTCATCGCCCGGTTGGAACAGAGCCTCCGGCAATCGCGCGCAGCCCGCACGCGACTGGCGGCGCGCTTGGCTGAACTTGAATCTGAGTCCGAGATAATCCGCGCCGAACTGGCAGAGATGGATACCCTCGCGGGCCAGACTGAAGCGGCTATATTTCGCCTGCTCTCGAACGTGATGAGCGGACCGTCGACGCAGGTGGGCACTACTTCAGTCGGTGAGTTGGAAGTTGAGCTGCAACGCCGGCTGGCCCAGGCTGAGCTGGCGCATCATCATGCGGCGTCGACGCCTTTGCGTCACAACGTGCCGCCCGTGCGTAACAACATCACGGCCATCGACGATCGCTATTTCGATCGGACGATTCCGCAGGCGGCCACGATGATCCTGCGCGAAGCCAACGGTCCGCTGCATGTGAACGAGATCTACAACCGCCTGGTGGAAGGCGGATTCAGTTTCACCGGTCAACACCCCACCATCAGCATTGCCGTTTCGCTGAATCGCAACAGCCGCTTTCGCAAAGTCGCGCCTGGAACTTTTGATCTGGTGATAAGGGATGCCGCCAAGGCGAGTTAGGACGACAGGTGGTACTGACTTCATTGCGCCAGAGGCGCATTCTCACATCAACTTCTTTCGCAGCTCTCTGATCAATTCCTTCGCGTCGGCGTCGGACATCTCGTCCACCTTCGCCTCACGCAGATCATCGACGACTTTTTGGTTCGCTAAATCGAATAGTGAACTCTGCGCCGCCAGCCGCCGCCGGCCGGCGCGCGTGGCTGCAGTGCTCAATGCCTGATCTTCCACCGCCGTCGAACTACCCGCGGTTGCCGCCACGACGCGCTCCAACGGGACCACTGCCTCTTCTTCGGCAAACACATCCAACTCGTATCGCTCCAAACGTTGCAGCACTTCACGGGCGCGCGCGAGGGCGGCCGGCGGCATTCCCGCCAGACGCGCCACTTCAATCCCGTAAGACTTTGACGCGCGGCCACGCTCGAGGCGATGCAGAAAAACCACTTCGCCTTCACGTTCGGTCGCGGTGATTTGATAGTTCTGCGCGCCCGGTAATCGCTCAGCGAGTTCCGTGAGCTCGTGATAGTGCGTCGCAAACAAAGTCTTGGCCGCGTGCTCAGGCGAGTCGTGCAAATACTCGGCAACCGACCAGGCGATCGATAGTCCGTCAAAGGTCGCCGTGCCGCGGCCGATCTCGTCCAGCAAGACCAGAGAACGTGGCGTGGCGTTGTGCAGGATGGCCGCAGTCTCAGTCATCTCGACCATGAACGTCGAGCGCCCGCGCGCCAGGTCATCCGACGCGCCCACGCGCGTCCACACGCGATCGAGCAAGGGCAGCCGCGCTTTCTCAGCCGGCACAAACCCGCCCATCTGCGCCAGGATGCAAACAATCGCCGTCTGTCGCAGCACCGTACTCTTACCGCCCATGTTCGGTCCGGTAATAATAAGGAGACGATCGGTGGAGTTATTCAGATAGACGCTGTTCGGCACGAATGGTTCGTCATTGAAGACTTCAATCACCGGGTGCCGTCCGTGAATGATTTCGATTTCATCGCCATCGTGCATGACCGGCCGCACGTAACGGCGGCGCGCCGCAGTCTCGGCCAACGCTGACACTGCATCGAGGCACGCCAGCGCGCGCGCGGTCGCCTGAATGCGCGTCGTCTCAGCCGCTACCTGCCGGCACACGAGCGCGAAGATCTCCGTCTCCATTTGCAGGATGCGTTCTTCCGCACCCAGGACTTTGCTCTCCCACTCTTTCAACGCGCCGGTGGTGAAACGCTCGGCGGTAGTGAGCGTCTGCCGCCGCTCGTACTCGTCAGGCACGCGAGCGGCGTTTGCTTTAGAAACCTCGATGAAATAGCCGAACACGTTGTTGTAACGAATGCGCAGGTTGCCGATGCCGGTGCGCGCTCGTTCCTCGGCCTCCATCGCGGCGATCGTTTGTTTCGCGTCTCGACTAATAGATTTCAAATCATCGAGCTCACTCGAATAGCCGGCGCGAATGACGCCGCCGTCGATCACCTTCGCGGGCGGGTCATCATCGATGGCCGAAGAGATCAGCTCGCGCACGTCGGACAGCTCATCCGCCGCTTCAAGCAAAACCTGGAGAAGGGAAGACTGGGCATTCAGAAGTGCCTCGCGGATTTGCGGTACTTGATCTAACGAGCCCCGCAGGGCCACAAGGTCTCGCGGAGTTGCCGATCCCAAATTCAAACGCCCGGTGAGTCGTTCGATGTCCGCGACTTCTTTCAGGCGCCCGCGCAGGCCATCACGTTTCATGTGCGAAGCGTGCAGCTCGGCCACCGCGCCATGCCGCGCCTCGACTTCGCCGCGACGGATTGAAGGCCTGAGCAGCCATGCACGCAGTAGCCGTCCGCCCATGCCGGTAACGGTCTCGTCGATAACATCGAGTAGCGATCGCCCGCCGCTCGGGCCTATCGCCTGAAGCAATTCCAGGTTTCGCACCGTGATGTGATCGAGCACCAGGTGATCCTGCGGCTCGAAGTAAACGATGTCGCCAATATGCGAAGCGGCGGCGCGCTGGGTTTCCTGTGCGTAGCGCAGACAGACGCCCGCGGCGCGCACGGCCTCGGTCTTTTTGGTCAGGCCGTAACCATCAAGCGAGCGCACGCCGAACTGTTTAATAAGGAGCGCCGCGCAGTCTTCGTGTTGCCAGAGCCAGTCGTCGAGGGGAGTGAGAGCAGTAGGCAGTAGGCTGGCGGCAGTAGGCAGAGAGCTGAGGCCAGTGGTCAGTTTCGGCTTTGTCTCCTCTTCCTCTGGGAGAGGGTTAGGGTGAGGGCTTACGGCGCCAGCCGCCGTGCTAGCAAGCGGCAACGGCGCGGTTCTTGGGCTCGTAGAAAATCCTGCTCGGACCAGCGCTCCCAACGCCTGGGGAAATATCAATTCGCGCGGCGCGTACGACTCGATGTCGGCGGCGATGCGCTCCCAGGCGCCACGGCCGCTCGCCTGGGTCGCGCGGAACTCGCCCGTCGAGATATCCAGGAAAGCCGCGCCGACCGTCTCTCCCTGCGCACACACCGCGCCGAGGTAGACAGACTCGCGCGCCTCGAGCAGTTGCGGATCGATGGGCGTGCCGGGCGTAACGATGCGCACGACTTCGCGCCGCACCAGCTTTTTCGTCTTTGAAGCCTCTTCGGTTTGTTCACAGATGGCGACGCGATACCCCTTGCGCACCAGCTTGGCGATGTAGTTCGCGGCCGAGTGATGCGGCACGCCGCACATGGGAATGGGAGTGCCGCTGTCTTTGTGCCGCGCGGTCAAAGTGATCTGGAGTTCGCGCGCGCCGGTAACCGCGTCTTCAAAAAAGAGCTCGTAAAAATCCCCCAGGCGAAAGAAGAGCAGCGTGCCCGGATGCTGATCTTTCAGCTCCTGGTACTGCCTAACCATCGGGGTGGAATTGGAAGTGGTCATGGATACGTCGGCAGATTATCATGTCACTACCACCCGCGTCAGCGGTGGGTCAGTCGGCGCAGCCGACGACATATCAGTAGCCCACAGCCAGATGGACGTGCGCGTGCGCAGCGTGGCCAGTACCACCTGCGTCAGCGGGTGGGTTAGTCGGCGCAGCCGACGACATATCAGTAGCCCACAGCGCCAGCTGTGGGTGCGCGTGGGCATTTATCGGCCGAGCTCGCGAAGCGAGCGGCATAAATCACACCCAGAGATAGCGTTCCTCGTAATCAATCCCATGCTTGTCCAAGAGATCCATGAACTCCTGCTTGAACGCAACCTTCTTATGATGAGATTCCTGATTCGCAATGTATCTCAAAACCTGGGGCACATTGGATTTGCTAACACTGAAAGCCCCATACCCGAGTTGCCACGAAAACAATTTCTTCCACTTGTCGCGCGCCCACGATGATGAATTGGATTTGATGAAGCGCGTCGCGTCTGAAACCGAGACCTTGGCCGGAAGACTAACAAGCATATGAACATGGTCACTTGTGCCGTTAATGCCGTATGCCTTGCCACCCAGCTCGCGGGTTAAGCCGCCGAGATATGCATGCAATTCGTCTTTCATATCCGATCGAATCAGCGGTTCACGGTCTTTGGTGCCAAAGACCAGATGGGTGAGAAGATTGGTGAAGGTTCGGCTCACGACGTCGCTCCTCGTTTGCGTGTTTGCATTGATCGTATATCCCGCCGCAACCATTTGAGCGATCTCCGTGCAAGTCCGCGCAATCTGGAACTTAGGTCCTTTAGCCATTTATGCCGCTCGCTTCGCGAGCTCGGAGGATGAAGGGGGGATCATTACCCACAGCTGGCGCTGTGGGCTACTGATATGCCGCTCGCTTCGCGAGCTCGGAGGATGAAGGGGGGCTCGTTACCCACAGCTGGCGCTGTGGGCTACTGATATCTCGTCGGCTGCGCCGACTCAACCGACGCGCTAAACGCAGGCGTACCGACCGGTAATCTGCGGATGATCGACTTATCCACCTTTTTCATTGACTTTTATTCACGCCCGAACTACTCTCGCGCCATTAATATTTTGATTGGTTGTGGTCAATTGCACCCACCCGACGTGCTAATTTGACTCAAGGCTTTTTGATTAGTCCCAGTTTCATCGTCCAGGAGTCCTGCGGTAGCGTGCGTCAGTCAGCCATTAAAGTAGTCTAAACGCTCTTTTCTGCTTGCTGCCTCCTGCTTACTGCCTACTGTTTTAATGCTGCCCCACCCGCTACGCGCGCTAAGAGGTAAGCGCAAAGAGCAAGGTTCCCGCCTGCTCTTTGCCCTTCGCTCTTTATTGATAAGCCTTTGCGCTTTGCTCTTCGCGCTGAGCCTGCCATTCATCGCGCGCACTGAAGCAGCGTCTTCCGACTCATCACGCATTACTCATGACTCATCACTCAGTGGTCGTTATTCCTGGGTCGGCGGCGATGCGGACGTTTTCAATAAGATTTTTGTGAGTAAGAGTGCGCGGACGCTGGGTCCGCTTGCACCGTTTGCGAGTTGTACGTCCGCCGCAGGGGCCGTGAGTTGGAACACGGTAGGTACATGGAGTTGCGGCCACGTTCCAGTGGCTGGGGACGATGTGGTCATCCCGGACGGATCCACCGTAACGATCAATGTGACGCCGGTTCCTGCCACGGGCAGCCTCGGTAACTTGACCGTAGGACAGGGAACGAGCGGAACCCTAATATTTGATACGACTCCTCGCGCCATTTCCATTGCTGGCGACGTTAGTGTTGCGCCAGGCGGAACTTTCATCACGCAAGCCGCCACGGCCGCCACCCACACGATGACGTTGGGCGGTAACCTTGTTAACAGTGGAACCTTTGACATGTCTCGTGGTGGGACAACGCTGATCTGCAATGTCACGTTCAATAAAGTTGGTGATCAGACCATTAGCGGTGGCGGGACAACCACAAGATTTCGGTTAATAACACTTGATAAGGGGGCATCGGCGAATAAGGTTGGTGCGTCAACCAACGTTTCGACAGCAGGTGCCATGACGTTCACGAACGGCACTTGGGAGCAAACCGCAGGCACGTTCAGTATCACAAATACCAATCAAACGATCACCGCCAATGGCGCACTGGTTTTTAGCGGAAGTGGAGGCCTATCAATGACCGCCTCTAGTCCAACGGTAAGTGGTGGCACCCTCACTGTAAATACTTCAGGCACCTTGACGGTGGGTAGCGGACAAAACAGTATCACGGTTTCGAGTGGTACTGCGGCGTTTACGTCTGGAACCGTAAATATAAATGGACGACTGACTCTGACCGGCGGTACGACGACAATCAATGGAGCGACAATAAACCTTGATCCACAAGCGGGAAGCGCTCTTGGTGGTACGAGTAACGTATTTGAGTGCGCAGCCGCAGCGAGCGTAACAATGAGTAGCGGGTCGATAACGATCGTCGATCCAATGAGCACAAGCAATACAGGCCGCGAAATCCTGTTGGCCGGCGCGGGCAACAAGACCTTCTCAGGTGGCACCATTTCTCTCGGAGACGGCACTTCCTCAACTGCAGGTTCAACCGATGGTTTTGAGGTTGTTACGGGGGGAGTTGCTCTAAACCATTTTGTTGTCGCTAACCAACAGAGTGGTACAAACCGAACTGTCAACCTGGGTAATGTTCAAGGTACAGCCACTGCCAGCGATCTCACGCTGAACGGAAACCTCACAATCAACACCGGCGGAACGCTCAACGCGAACGTGGGTGGAGGTAGCAGCATTACGGTTGCCGGTAACCTCACGAACAACGGCACCCTGACATTGTCCCCTACGGCAGGCGACGTCAAGGTTGGCGGTAATTGGACGCGGGCGGCGGCGGCTGTCTTCACTTCGAACGGTCGCGCAGTATGGTTTAACGGCACGGGCACGCAAACCATCGCACTGGGCTCCGCCGGAACAGAGACCTTCGACTATTTGCTCGTTGATAAGGCGAGCGGCAATCTGACCTTCAGCAACTCGCCCGCTACGAGCGTTACCGTGGCTTCCCCAGCTGGCGGAAGCGCATTGCAAATCGTTAACGAAGGCGGCATTGACCTGAACGGCAACACTCTGACGCTCAGCGGCACGGTGGCCGGAACTAACATACTTGTCGGCGGCGGTTCGGCTTCCGCCACGCGCAACATTACAGGCACGGGCACATTAGCCATCACAGGTGGCGATAAGAGCGTTGCGAACAACAGCGGCAAGACGCTTACCTTCGGTACAGGCGTCACCGTCAGCCTTTTCAAGAGCTTTGACTTCGGAGCCTCTCTCTCAACCATCAACGGCACGCTCTTAATCAATAATGGGGGGTCCGTCAGCACTAACGCCCCAACCTACGACTACAACTCCATCCTCAGATACAGCACGAGCACGAGTTTTGGCCGCGGAGCTGAGTGGACACCCGGAGCGACCAGCGGTGCGGGAGTGCCCGGAAAAGTCCAGATCATAAACAACACCGCGTTTGATCTGCCCAACGGCACGACCGGATCAACCTACAAGCTGCAGCAGACGCTAAATATCGACACTGGCTCGAGTTTCAGCATGGGCGCCATGACCCAGGCCTTGACCATGCAGCAACTCGATAACAGCGGCACGATGACGCTGTCGACGGTAAGCGGCGGCGATCTGAACTGTCAGGGCAGCTTCACAAGCAGCGGCACATTCACTCACAACGACCGCACAGTGACATTCAGCGGGAGCGGCGGCATTTTCCCGGTCGGCGGGGACATCACTTTTGGCAGCGTGGTAAACAACGCGACGCTGACGCAGTGGGCGAACAACATTAATATCAAGGACAATTGGACCAATAACGCCAATTTCGTCGCCAACTCGAGAACCGTCACCTTCAATGGCGCTAACAACACGCAAACCATCGCGGGCAGCACCACGTTCCGGAACCTCACCATCAACCACACCGGCTCAGGCGGCGTAACTGCGGCCGGAAGCACGCTGACTGTCACCGGAGCCACGACTATCACCAGCGGTACTTTCACCAGCGCTACGCAGTACGCTGATGTCTCGATCGCATCCGCGGGCACCCTTTCACTTTCCGGACCAATTTCGGTCAGCGGCAATTGGGACAATGACGGCACGTTTAATGCGAACGGATTCGCGGTTACTTTCAATGGGGCGGCGACGCAGACAATTGGCGGCGACAACTTAACGTTGTTCCCGGTGCTCAATATCAGTGGCACAAATGTTCAGTTGATCCGAAGCGGTGACGTCTCTACGACCTTGCACGTCACCAGCGGCATCTTTGACATCAACGGCCAGGACTTGTTGCACACGGGCAATGTTACCGTCGATAACGGCGCAACGTTCAAAGACCTGGGCAATGCCGGCACCATCACGATGTCGGGCACGATGTCGAACTCGGGCACGGTGCAAATTAATTCAGGCGGAACTCCCTGTGGCGATCCTGACAATATCTCGATTGTCTCTGACTCCGGACAGCGCGCCTGGAACGGCGCCGGATCATTCCAGCTCGGCGACGTGAGTGTGGCGAGCCAGGCCGGGACCGCAATTATCAGCGTTCAGGACGGCACGAATGCAGGCAGCAACGGCCTCAATTGGTTCTTTGTCGGATGCAACAGCAACGTCTACGCGTGGATCGGCGGAACGCCTGGATTCCCGACCGACTGGACAGTGGGCACGAACTGGAGCCCAACGCGTGTGCCCGACACGGTCACTTTTGGCGACGTGCTGATCTTTGATCGCAACATAACCGGCGGCGATCCGACTATCACGAACGTGCCGACGGAACAGAATGCCGCTATTCGCCTGCTCAACAATATCCAGGTAACGCTGCAGGCAAACACCGTCGGCGGCACCAAGACCCTAACGTTATCAGGCGGCACAGGCAGCGACCTTTCGATTCCATCCGGAAACATCCTGGTACTGGATGATGCGACACCGATACACGTCTCGCTCACGGCGAACGGTCCAAACGGAGTCGTCGGCGGGCAGGTGGTCGTTCAGGACGGCGCACATCAGCTGCTGACCAGCGGCGGGGCGACGGTGACCTTCACGGGGACGAATGCCTTTACCACCACGGCGACTTACAGCGCCTCTACCCATCCCTTCGGTGACGGCACCGGCAGCAACAACGAATCGATCATCTTCGAGACCGGCGCGAAATACACGCACAACAATGGCCTAAGCCCGTTCGGCACGGCCGCCAACAATGTGGTGAAGTTCACGCCGGGAAGTGAAGCCCGCTTCTTTACCGCGACCGGGTTCGAGGCGGACGGACGGACTTATGCCAACCTGAGCATCGGCGACGGATCAACTCCGGTGGTGATTAATCAAAGCGGCAGCGGCAGCTTTGAGTTCGCTAACCTGGCATTGAACAGCACCGGCTCAGCGAATTCGTCGCTGCAGTACTCGTCTTCGGCAGGCGCCATCACAATTCGCGGGAACATCACCAGCGTTGGCCTGGGTGACGGCGGAACGTTCGCGGACATCATCCTTAGCGCCGCCAACGGAATTAGTATCGACAATGCCGGCACGATTACGTTTGGCAACCTGGCAAACAACGGCCGCGGCATTGACTTTGAAAGCAATACCACTTTGACGAGCGGCACGACCCTGAACCTGGGCCGCATCGTGCAGATGGGATTTAGCGCCGATAAGATCCTGACGGCGAATGGAACGCTGGTCCCGAACTACCTGGCAAGCCCGGGATACATCGCCGGCTTCCTCAAGAAGACGTTCACCGTCAACGGATCGAAGACTTTCGAAGTGGGCGCGACAGTCGCAAACGGGTACGCGCCGGTGGATGTGAACGTCACGGGCGGGACCTTGCCGGCAGACTTTACCGCGAAGGCAAACGGGTCGGCGCTTCCTGCAATTTCGGGTGCTCAGAAGCTCGCACGGTACTGGAACTTGAATGCGTCCGGAATTACCGCAAACATTTCGGTGCACTATCCGTCGAGTGCGGTTACCGGGACTGAGTCGAACTATAAGTTCTTCCGTTACAGCAGCGGCACGTTTACTCAGTTTGATGTGTCTTCGCTGGATACGACCAACCCGAATGACCACATCGCGACGTTGAACGGCGTCTCCCAATTCAGCGACTGGACGCTGGCAGAGCCGGCGGCGGTGCCTTCGCTTTCGATCAATTCGCCGGCGGCACAGGCTGAAAGCACCACGCCGCTGACATTCACCGTCTCACTCAGTCCGGCCAGCACCCAGACGGTGACAGTGAATTACACGATCACGAACGGACCGGCGACTGCGGCCACCGGCGGCGCAGCGTGCACCACAGGCGTCGACTACATCAACACGGGCGGAATGCTGACGTTCATTCCCACTGACACATCAGAGGTTATCGATGTGCCGATTTGCCCGGACAGCGATGTTGAGCCGGATGAAAACTTCACGGTCACGCTCAGCACGCCCACGAATGCGCTTATTACTACGGCAAGCGGGACGGGGACGATTCAAAATGATGATGCGGCGCCCCCAACGAATCCGTCGGGTGTGGGTGCGGCGAATCCGAGCACGGTAGCGCAAGGCGGAAATACCGTACTGACCGTAACGGTCACGCCCGGAACCAATCCGACCAGCAGCAATCTGATGGTGTCGGGTGACCTGTCATTGATCGGCGGCTCCGCTACTCAACAGTTTTACGACGATGGAGTGACAGGTGGCGATGTTACGGCCAACAACAACGTCTTCACTTACACGGCGACCGTCGCTCTGGCCACTCCCTCAGGTGCGAAATCACTGCCAATTAGCATTACCGATGCTCAGAATCGATTCGGTAATACCAGCATCAATCTGGTGGTCACGGCCGCTTCGCCTGAGGCGCCAAACGCGCTCGACTTTGACGGCGTTGATGATGCAGTCACGTCGAACAATAACCTCACCATTTCAGGTAGCACGGCCAGGACAATCGAGTTCTGGGCGCGGTCGAATGCTGCTAACAACTTCGACTACTTCTTTATGCATGGCTCCTTGAGCAGTGCAAACCTCTTTTCGTTGAGTATCCAGGGCTCGCACCTGGTGTTCCTCGGCTACTTCAACGACTATGACACTGGCTACGTTATCGACTGCAACTGGCATCATTATGCCGTTACCTATGACGGCGCCACGGTGAAGACCTACGTCGACGGTGTTCCGACGCCTGTCCCAAGTGGAAACTTTGCCTTGAACACACCTGCCAGCCCCCTGAGGATCGGCCATACCGCGAACCTGGGCGCAGAGAACATCGCTGCCACGATTGACGAATTCCGCGTCTGGAACGTCGAGCGCACACAGGCTCAAATCCAGGGCGCGATGAACGGCGAGCTCGTCGGCAATGAAAGCGGCCTCGTTCTCTATTACAGATTCAATCAAGGGACCGCGGGCGGCAGCAATCCGACCGAGACGACCGTCAACGACAGTACGGCCGGAAACAACCCTGCCACACTGACCAACTTCGCACTGACCGGCTCAACGTCGAACTGGGTGACTTCGGGCGCGTTTTCAGGTTATTCGGAGATTAACGTCAAAGGTAATAGCGTCTCGATTCTTGACGGAGATGGTTCGCCGGACAGTGCGGATTTCACCGACTTTGGCAGCACGTCAGTCAGCGGCGGCACGGTGACGCGCACGTTCACGATTGAGAACCTGGGTACGGCAGTGATGAATCTCGGCACCAACGCGGTGAGCGTTACCGGCGATTCCGATTTCACTGTCACGGATCAGCCCGACACCACGGTCGCTGCGGGCGGGTCGACCACTTTCGACGTGAAGTTTGACCCGAGCACGGCGGCCGCGCACAACGCCACGGTCAACATCGCCGACGATGATTGCAATGAGAATCCTTACGACTTCGCGATTACCGGAACGGGCACCGCCGCGCCGACGTTGCCTGAGGTGAGCGTAGCAGTCTCGCCTTCCTCAGTAGCCGAGGATGGCGGAACCAACCTTGATTACACATTCACGCGCACCGGCGACACGACGAATTCGTTGCTCGTTAACTTTGTTATCAGCGGGTCGGCCGCTCAGGATGACGATTATGTGATGACGGGCACCACCGTTCAAAATCCTAATAGCGGCGCGGTGACGATTCCGGCAGGTAGTTCCAGCGCCACTGTGACAGTCGACCCACAGACGGATTCCAACTACGAACCGGACGAGACTGTACGCTTGGAAGTGTCGGCAGACGCGGGTTACACGGTGGCTGCAAATCCAAATGACTCAGCCAGCGGCACTATCACGAATGACGACGCCCCGCCGGCAACACTCACGGTTAATTCCACCGCGGACACTGATGATGGGTTCTGCTCGCCAGGGTTCTTTCTCAACGGTTGCACGCTGCGCGAAGCGATCAATGCCGCGAACTTTAGTTCCGACATAAGCACGATCGAATTCGATATTCCGGCAGGCGGCTTCGCCCATCTCTATTATGCCGATGACAACACGGGCAGCCCGGGCACTCCGAACGGGACGGTGTCCTTAGCCAACATTACTGCGACCAGCTCAACCGACGACACTCCGGGCACCGGCATTGCCAATATCGATCCTGATTGGCCGCACAGTTGGTGGTCGATTCAGCCCGCGAGTGGGCTACCGGCAATCACATCGCCAGTCAATATAGACGGTTACACGCAGTGCCCGAACGCCACTCAATGCGCGAGCGCGAACGGTCAAACGGGAAGCACTGATGACGCCGTGCTGCGAATTGAATTGAAGGGCAACCTCGCCGGCAGTCCCGCCCGCGGCCTGACGCTCAACGCTTCCAGTTTGATCGAAGGGCTGGCGATAAATAGTTTCAGTAGTGACGGCATCGCCTTGTTGATAGGCTCAGATCTCAGCGGCATTGCCGGTAACTTCATCGGCACCGATGTCAGCGGCACGCTGGCCCTGGCTAACGGCGGGGCTGGTGTTTTCATCAATGGCTCAAGCGATAACACGGTCGGGTGCACTCTTGCCGGCGAACGAAACATTATCTCGGGTAATACCGGCGAGGGCGTTGCCGTCCTGAGCTCCAGTGGGAATTGGGTTCAGGGCAACTTCATCGGAGTGGCGCCGAATGGCACGAGCCTTCTGGGGAACGCCGAGCATGGCGTGGAAATCTATTCCAGCGCAAGCAACAACCTGGTAGGAGTGCCTCCGTCTTTAATTATCGTCGTCGACAACCAAGTGATGAAACCGCTTTCCGCTAAGGCGTTGAACGCCACCAGCGGCGGCTTTGCGTGCCGTGGCGGTGGCGCGAGTTCGAACCTGACACTAAAGCCTAAATCGACCGCGAAGCCGGGCCTGAAGCTCAGCAGCGACGCGATCTCCGGCGCCAATATCATTGCCGGCAATGGAGAGGACGGCGTTCACATTAGCGACCCGGGCGATGTTAACAACCTGATTAGCCAGAACTCGATCCACTCGAACACCGGACTTGGTATTAATCTGGAGGACGCCGGCGATCCGCCCAGCGGAGTCACGCCGAACGACGACAGTGCATTTGACGCCGATAACGGACCAAACAACCTGCAAAACTTTCCGGTGATCACCGGCGCTGTCGAAGGCAGCACCACGGTAAGCGGCACACTTACCAGCACGCCTTCGAGCGGCTTCAACATCGAAGTTTTCGCTAACGGCGCCTGCGATCCGAGCGGATATGGCGAAGGCCAAACTTATCTGGTGAGCGCAACGGCGATTGAGACCGCACCCGGCTCGGGCACTTACACCTGGTCGGCAACGGTGCCCACGATTACCACGGGCCAGATATTCACCGCGACCGCGACCGACCCGTCCTATAACACTTCGGAATTCTCGCAGTGCTACACGGCAACCGCGGGAGCCACACCGCCGACGCTTACGGTCATCAAGCATGTCGTGAATGACAACGGCGGCACTGCCGTGGCGAGCGACTTCACCATGACGGTGACCGGGACGAATGTGGCGCCCAGCGCGAGTTTCGCGGGCGCTGAATCGCCGGGAACCACGGTCACTCTAGACGCCGGCTCCTACAGCGTTGGGGAAACAGGGCCGGCCGGATATGCGCAGACTCTTTCGGCAGACTGCAGCGGAACGATCGCCAACGGTGAGTCAAAGACCTGCACGATTACTAACGACGACATCGCGCCACAGCTTACAGTCATCAAGCACGTGGTGACCGATAACGGCGGTACTGCCGTGGCTGGTGACTTCACCATGACGGTGACCGGGACGAATGTGGCGCCCAGCGCGAGTTTCGCGGGCGCAGAGTCACCGGGAACCACGGTCACTCTAAACGCCGGCTCCTACAGCGTTGGCGAGACGGGACCGTCCGGATACGCACGCAGTGACTCGGCCGACTGCAGTGGCACGATAGCAATTGGCGAGACGAAGACCTGCACGATTACCAATGATGACATTGCGCCTCAGCTAACGGTCATCAAGCATGTGGTGACGGATAACGGCGGTACTGCGGTGGCTGGTGACTTCACCATGACGGTGACTAATGC